>NZ_JBFODS010000018.1:0-63360 GCF_040908445.1 Aeromonas sp. R10-2
GGTTCTTCGCGGGATCTTGGGGAAGTGGAAGTTGACAGACAGGGTGCTGGTAAACTGGCTGTCTCCAAACACACCACCACCATCACCCTGCTGTCGCCGTGCATCATATTGATATTGCCTCCTTCTGGCCAGGTTATACCGTCATCGCCCAAGCGCTTTCTGCCAACCATCACACCCTGTTTACCCTTGAGCCTCGCGCCGACCTGTTGCCCCGTTGTCGCCGATGCCTGCAACCCACGCCATTGATCCACGACCAACGTATCCGCCGGGTGCGTGAGCGAGACCTATTTGACCGACAAGTCTGGTTACAACTGCCTGTTCGCCGCGTCGACTGTCTGCGCTGTGGTCGCGTCAGTGAACATATCGACTGGCTCCCCTCTGGCTCCCGCCTCACCCGGCGCATGCAGTGCTGGATTGAAGCGCTCGTTCAGTACCTCCCCATCCGCCATGTCAGCCAGCTCACCGGGGTCGGTTGGCACACCATCAAGGAGATCGACAAGCGCCGTTTGCAGACCAGTGTGGGCACCATCGAACTTGGGGAGGTGCGGCGGCTGGTGATGGATGAGTTTGCCCTGCACAAGGGACACCGCTATGCCACCGTGATCATGGATGCCGAGCGAATCCGCGTCCTGTGGGTGGGGCACGGCAACAGCCGGGCCGCTATCCGTCCCTTCTTCGAGCAGCTCGGCGAGCGATGCCAGCAGATTGAAGCGGTGGCGATGGACATGAACACGGCGTTCGACCTGGAGGTGAAGCAACACTGCCCGCAGGCGGAGGTGGTCTACGACCTGTTCCACGTGGTGGCTCGCTATGGCCGAGAGGTGGTGGACCGGGTGCGAGTGGAGCAGGCGAATGCACTGAAAAGCGATAAACCGGCGCGAAAAGTGGTCAAAAGTGCGCGTTGGTTGCTGCTACGTAATCGGGCGAAGTTGAGTGAAAAACAGGATGTGAAGTTGCAGGAGCTGTTGGCGGCGAATCAACCGCTGGCGATGGTGTACGTGCTGAAAGAGGGGTTGAAGGGCATCTGGTATGCGCCGAGCGTGTGGGAAGGATGGCGACGATGGCGGAGCTGGATGCGGCAGGTGAAGGAAAGCGGGCTAGCGCCGCTGCAACGATTTGGTCGAAATTTATCGAAATATATGCGGGGGATCCTGGCGAGTGCAAACTACCCGATGCACACGAGTGTGCTGGAAGGGGTGAACAACAAGATCAAAGTGATAAAGCGCATGGCATATGGATTTAGGGACTCAGAATACTTTTTTCTGAAAATCAAGGCGGCCTTCCCCGGAAAGCCGCGATGAACCTAAAAAAAGAGCGCCCGACCGGCGCTCTTTTTGATCGCGACAGCTGGGGTCGCGAGGGCATGTGCGGGCGGGGTTACTGCGCGCTATTTTGCCCGTTATTGTCGTGATGGCTGCGCAGGCGGATGTTGATCATCTCCACCACCAGCGAGAAGGCCATGGCGAAGTAGATGTAGCCCTTCGGAATATGCAGGTCCATCCCCTCGGCCATCAGGGCGAAACCGACCAGGGTGAGGAAGGAGAGGGCCAGCATCTTGATGGTGGGGTGGGCATCGACGAAATCACCGATGGATTTGGCGGCAAACATCATGATGAAGACGGCAATCATGATCGCCAGCACCATCACCGGCACGTGATCGGCCATACCGACCGCGGTGATCACCGAGTCGAGGCTGAACACGATATCGAGGATGGCGATCTGGATCAGGGTGCTGATAAAGCCAGAGGCCGCTTTGCTGACGCTCTCCGGCTCGGCCGCCCCTTCCAGGGTGACGTGGATCTCGTGGGCACTCTTGCCGATGAGGAACAGGCCCCCCAGCAGCAGGATCAGATCGCGGCCGGAGATGGCTTCACCCAGCACGGTGAAGAGCGGATCGGTGAGGCGCATCACCCAGGCCAGCGAGAGCAGCAGCAGGATCCGGGTACCCATGGCGAGCCCCAGACCCAGAATACGCGCTTTTTGACGCTGCGCCTCCGGCAGGCGACCTACCAGGATGGAGATAAAGATGATGTTGTCGATGCCCAGCACGATCTCGAGCAGGGTAAGGGTGGCGAGTGCGACCCAGGCAGAGGGATCAAGAACCCATTCCAGCATGATTGAACCTTGGTTGAACATTGGTTGGAAAATTGAAGCAGCGCATTCTAGCAGGGGCGCCACTGCTTGTCCCAGAGGGGGGAAAAGATAAAAATGGTGGCCATCGCAAGGGAGGCAGGCATGTTTCGATTAGGGGTCATTATTAATCCGGTCGCCGGGATTGGCGGCGCAGTGGGGCTCAAGGGCAGTGACGGTGTGGTTGCCGAGGCGCTGGCCCGTGGCGCTGTGCCCAAGGCGCAGGAACGGGCGCGGCAAGCCTTGTTGCCACTGTGCGAGCTGAATGTCCCGTTTGAACTGCTGACGGTAGCGGGAGAGATGGGGGAGGCGTTGGCCCGCGAGCTGGGGTTGCCCTGTCGGGTCATCTATCAACCGGCCGGGGAGAGCACCTCGGCCGATGATACCCGCCACGCCGCCGGGCTGATGCGCGAAGCCGGGGTCGATCTGCTGCTGTTTACCGGTGGCGATGGCACGGCGCGGGATATCTGCGCCGCGGTGGGGGAGTCTTGCCATGTGCTCGGCATTCCGGCGGGGTGCAAGATCCACTCCGGCGTCTACGGGGTGACCCCCGCCGCCAGCGGGCGGGTGGTGGCGCGGATGATCGCAGGGGAACTGCTCAGCCTGATCGATGCCGAGGTGCGCGACATCGACGAGGAGGCGTTTCGCGCGGGCAAGGTGCGGGCCCGCCACTACGGCCAGCTGAAGGTGCCCGGCGATCTGCGTTACGTACAGGCGGTAAAACAGGGGGGCAAGGAGTCCGAAGAGCTGGTGTTGGCGGATCTCGCAGCCGGTGTGGTGGAGCAGATGGAGCCCGATACCCTCTATCTGATGGGCTCCGGCAGCACGGTGGCAGCCTGTATGGCTGAGCTCAGTCTGGAAAATACTTTGCTCGGTGTGGATCTGGTGGAAAATGGCCGACTTATCGGGCAGGATCTCAGCGCCGCCGAGATCCTGACCCGGATCCGCGGTCGTCGCTGCCGACTGATCATTACCCTGATAGGCGGACAGGGACATCTGTTCGGGCGCGGAAATCAGCAATTGAGTCCTGAGGTGATTCGGTGTGTCGGGCTGGACAATATCCAGGTGCTGGCAACCAAAGCCAAGCTTGCCGCCCTTGCGGGCAGGCCGCTGCTGGTGGATACCGACGATCCCGAATTAAACCGGGCGTTGCGTGGTTATCTGCGAATAACCACGGGATACAAGGATCAGGTCATCTACCCGGTGGCCAACCCGGAATAGGACGCCAAGGACGCTGCTGGCCTGGCGCCAGAGAGCTGCAATCAACCGGATTGCGGTTCCATACCCCCGAATTTTTTGCCGCAAATGAGGCTGCGTTACATGACGATTCACGATTTTGAGCACAAGTTGTTGGGACTGATCGACAGCATGGTTGCTACCGCGACCGACGATGAGCTGTTTGCGGGGGGTTACCTGCGAGGTCATATCTCATTGGCCGTTGCCCGGGCCGAGCTGGAAGGCAAGACCCTGGTGCGGGACGTCAAGAGCTATGTGCTGCGCAGCCTCAACGAGGCGATCTTGCAAGGTGAGCTTTCTGAAGAGGATGAAAAACTGGTGCAGGCGATGTGGAGTCGTTTGCAACAAGACGCAGAAGCTTGATCGGATACACAATTCAAACTGAAGTTTGAGTTTATCCTTCCCCTGAAGTTAGTGAAAGGTTAATAATAAGTTTCGCCTTTTGTTTCAGGGATTAAACTATGGCCTCCTCCTCACGCATTGCCAATAAACTGCCGCTCGAGATGCTCTATCACTGGGAGCGGCAGTGTCCTGATCGAACCTACCTGCGTCAAACCATCAACCGCGAATATGTCGATTTCACCTGGGGTGAAGTGGCCGATGAAGCGCGGCGGATGGTGACGGCCTTGCGTCACCTCGGTCTGGTGGCCGGTGACAAGGTGGCGCTGCTCTCCAAGAACTGTGCCCAGTGGTTTATCGCCGATCTGGCGATGCAGATGGGGCAGTATGTGAGCGTGCCCATCTACCCGACTGCCAACGTCGACACCATCGAATATGTGCTGCGCCACAGCGAGGCCAAGGCGATCTTCGTCGGCAAGCTGGATGACTGGAAGAGTCAGGAGGCGGGCGTACCCGCCGATCTGCTGCGCATCGCCTTCCCCTATGACACCATGCCGGCCAGCCACCAGTGGGACGATCTGCTGGAGGCGCATGAGCCGATCCCTGACAGCCCGGTGCAGGCCCCTGATTCCCTGCTGAGTCTGGTCTACACCTCCGGCAGTACCGGCAAGCCGAAAGGGGCCATGCTGAGCGTCGAGCGTTACGCCTGGTCGTGCGAGAAGCTGGTTGAGACGGTGAGCCTGAGCCAGGCCGATCGGGGCTTCTCCTACCTGCCGCTGGCCCATATTACCGAGCGGGTCTACATCTACGGCGGTAGTCTCTATGGCGGCGCTACCATCGCCTTTCCCGAATCTCTCGACACCTTTATCGAAGATGTCAAACGCTGCCGTCCCACCGTCTTTATCTCGGTGCCGCGGCTGTGGGCCATGTTCCGCATCAAGATCCACGAGAAGCTGCCCCAGAAGAAACTCGAACTGCTGCTCAAGATCCCGCTTATCTCCGGCCTTATCAAACGCAAGCTGCAAAAGGGGTTGGGACTGGATCAGGCCCGGGTACTCGGCTGCGGCTCCGCGCCTGTCTCCCCTGCGCTGCTTGAGTGGTATCTGAGCATCGGTCTCAAGGTGACGGAAGCCTGGGGCATGACCGAGAACCACGCCTACTCCACCATCAACTACCCGTTCCGCGCCGACAAGATCGGCACCGTCGGCAAGGCGGGGATCGGGGTGACCATCAAGATCTCCGACGAGGGGGAGATCCTCTGCCGCTGCGAAGGGATGATGCTGGGTTACTACAAGGATCCCGAGCACAGCGCCGAGGCCATCGATGCCGAGGGGTGGCTCCACACCGGCGACATGGGCAAGCTGGACAAGGAGGGTTATCTCACCATCACCGGCCGGATGAAGGATGTGTTCAAGACCGCCAAGGGCAAGTATGTGGCGCCGGTACCCATCGAGGGACTGCTGGGGCAGGAGCCCATTATCGAACAGCTCTGCGTGATTGGTTACGGCATGCCCCAGCCCATTGCGCTGGTGCAGCTGGCCGAGAGTGCCATGAAGGGCAATCGGGAGGAGGTCAACGCCAGACTGGAAGCGGCCCGGGTTCGGGTCAACGATCAGCTGGAATCTCATGCCAAAATTCGCGGCATTCTGGTAGTGAAGACTCCCTGGAATATCGAGAACGGCGTGCTGACCCCCACCATGAAGATCAAGCGTCACCTGCTGGAGCAAAAGTACGCCCAGGTCGGGGATCGCTGGCCCTCATCCCAGGTGGTGGTGTGGGAGGAGTAAATTCCGTCTTTCCATAGCGCAACAAACAACAACGGCCCTTGATGGGCCGTTGTTGTGTTTGGGGCATCTCACTCGCCGCCATTTGGTGGGCAAGTGAGATGTGTGCTCCCGGTTAGATCTGCGCCAGCGCGGCAGCCAGATCGGCGATCAGATCGTCGGCATCTTCCACCCCGATGCTGAAGCGGATGAGGTCGTCATTGACCCCGGCGGCGAGGCGGCTCGCCTCGTCCATGGCGGCGTGGGTGGTACTGGCCGGATGGCAGGCAAGACTCTCCAAATCGCCCAGACTCACCGCCTGCAGGAACAGTTGCAGGTTATCGAGCAGGGTGGCGCAGCGTTCAAACCCGCCTTCAAGTTCGATGCTCACCATGCCGCCAAAGCCGCTGGCGAAGGCGCCGAGAGCATCGTGACCCGGATGGTTGGCAAGGCCCGGGTAGATCACCTTCTTCACCGCCGGGTGGGCGGCCAGAAACTCGGCCACTTTCTGCGCATTGTGCAGGTGGGCATCCATCCGCAGCGGCAGGGTCTTGACCCCGCGCTGCAGCAGGTAGGCCTCCTGCGGGCCGATGGGGGAGCCGATATGCTTGAGGGCCACGGTGCGGATCGACTTCATCAGGGCGTGAGAGCCCGCCACCACCCCGGCGATGATGTCGCCGTGGCCGCCCAGATATTTGGTGCCGCTGTGCATCACTACATCGACCCCGAGCTCCAGCGGGCGCAGCAGGTAGGGGGTAAGGAAGGTGTTGTCACACACCGTGATGGCGCCCACCTTGCGGGCCGCTTCCACCACCAGCCGCGGATCCACCACCTTGAGGGTGGGGTTGGTCAGGGTTTCGAACAGTACCACCTTGGTGGCGGGGCGGATGTTGGCCAGCAGATCCCGGTTACTCTCGTAGGCGGTGACCTTGATGCCGGCTCGGCTGAAGGTTTGCTTGAGGAAGGCATCGGTGCCGCCGTAGAGCGGGCCGATATAGGCCACCTCATCGCCGCTGTCGGCCAGCGCATACATGATGGCGCTCACCGCTGCCATGCCGCTCGCCACCACCAGCGCTTCATCGGCACCTTCAAGCGCCGCGAGTTTTTGCTCCAGCTCGGCGGTGGTGGGGTTGCCAAAGCGGCTGTAGATAAAGCCGGGGGCCTGACCTGCAAAGCGCTCCTTGCCCGCCTGGGCGTTGAAGTAGCTGAAGGTGCTGCTCTGGTAGAGCGGGGTGGTGAGGGCGCCGGTCTGTGGGTCGATCCGCTGGCCGCTGTGTACGCTCATGGTCTTGAATTTCATCGTGTTGCTCCGTGATGGCCAGGCTCTGGCCATGACTTGTTTTGTTGTTCGTTGCTTGTTGTTTTTGTCAGCGCGGGTATGTGCATGCGGCTTGTGGCTTATGCATATACCCGCCGGCGGATCTCTGTGCTGCTCAGGTCGGTATCGCTTCACTCTCTGTGCGCGGGAAGCGAGCGGGTTCCCCATAGTGACGGGCCGCCACATCCGGGTGGGAGCGCAGCCGCCCTTTCAGCACGTTCTTCCCCACCTGATTAAAGAGCGGGTTGGTCGGGTCACTCTCCGGCCCTTGCGCCTGCGCTGCCAGCTCGGGGGAGAGGGTGAGCAGTGGCACGGTGGCATCGAGCCGCGCCGCCATAAAGAAGGCGCAGGAGAGGCGTGAGACGCCGGGCGGCGGGCTCACCACCCGATGCAGGGTCGCCTTGAGATAGCCGTTGGAGGCCAGCTCCAGCAGCTCGCCGATATTGACCACCAGCGCTCCCGGCAGGGGTGGTGCGGAGATCCAGCCGTCGGCCGTCTCGACCTCAAGCCCCGAGTGATTGTCCTGCATCACCAGCGTCAGGTAGCCGGGATCCTTGTGGGCGCCGACCCCCTGACTGCTGCCACCCGCCTCTTGCCCCGGGTAGTGAATGAGCTTCATGTGTTGGTAGGGGGCGCCGCGAATACTGTCGTCAAACACGTTGGCCGGTTGCTCCAGCACCTCGGCGAAGGCAGCGAGCAGGGTGAGGGTGATGTCGCTCAGCCGATCCTGCCACGCCAGCAGATGGCCTTTCATCTCGGGAAAGGTAGCCGGCCACTGGTTGGGGCCGATCAGCCGCTGCCAGGGTTCACGGATCAGGGCCGCAGGCAGGGCTTGCGCCTCATTCATGATATCGAACTGCTCTCGCAGATCCGGCCGCTGGCGGGTCAGCTCGGCACCGACCCGGTTGTAGCCGCGAAAGTGGGGGCTGTTGACCATCTGCACCGCCAGTTTCTCCTGCTCCGGCAGAGCAAAGAAGCGCTCTGCCAGCGCCAGGGTCTCTAGCATCTCAACCTTGCTCAAGCCGTGGCCGATCAGATAGAAAAAGCCCACATCGCGGGCGGCTGCGGCCAGCCTGGCCAGCATAGGGCGACGTACCTCGGGCGCCCCGTTGAGGGCAGCCAGATCGATGATCGGCAGTGGTGAATGTTCCATGTGCACCTCCTCACTCTTTCGTTATCTCTGGCGCCATCTCTTGCACTGCCTCCGCTGTTGGCAGACCTGATAAGCGGCAAACGGGATGGCGCGACAGTGTGTCGGTATGCGCTGCGGTGTGGCGCCATCTGGAATAAGGGGGGATGCTACTGTTCGGTGTTACAAGACGGAAACAACAAATTATTCTTAGTTATATACAAAATTCGAAATGGAATTCGGCGTCTGATGGGCTGAAGGTTTTTTGCGCAGCCATTGTGGGGTAAAGGGGCAACGATGAGGGGGAGAGTGATAACCAGAGGCAAGCTGCCAGTGGCAAAAATGACCAAAACAGAAAATGGCCAAAACAGAAGGAAGGCGGATGCCTCCCTTCTGGTTGAGCGGGTGTTCACCTGACCGAAAGCACAGGTGAGTGACCGCGCATTCTGGCCTTAACCGATTGATGGCTCTCAGTAACCCAGGGTAAAGCGCTGGCGCTGGTGAGCCGGTTTTTCCACCTCGTTCAGCACACCGTCAGCCAGATCACCGGCGGTGATCCCGGCAGGCTGTTCGCCGCTGAACAGCACCTGATCGCCACCAATCCGATAGCCGCCGCGCTTCTCGCCCGGTTCGAGGAACACCGGGGGAGAGACAAAGCGCCAGTCGAGGGTGGTTTCACGACGCAGGGCGGTGAGACCGTCGCGGGCCGCCAGCGCCCCCTGTTTCCACTCGGCCGGAAACTCAGGGGTATCCACCAGTTGCACGCCGGGGGCAACCTCCAGACTGCCGGCTCCACCTACTACCAGCAGCCAGCTGTTGGCCGCTTTGGCTGCTGCGACGATCGCGTTGGCGCCCTTGAGGTACTGGTCGTAGATATCCGGTGTGGTCCAGCCCGGGTTGTAGGCGCTGATCACCCGATCGTGCCCCTTGAGCACCTCTGCCAATGCCTGCGGGTTTTGGGCATCTACCGCCACGGCGGTGACCTGCGGATGGGCGGCCACCTTGCTGACATCGCGGACGATGGCGGTGACGTGATGGCCGCGGCTGATGGCCTCGTTCAGGATGGCTGAACCGACAAAACCGCTGGCACCGATCAGGGCAATCTTCATGGGGAACTCTCCTTCACTGTTGGAATGGGGTTATCCTACGCCGCCATTTATGATTTAATAATTACCTCAAAAATGCACTCACTTGTAAGCTGGATTTAATAATGGAACAGCTCAGACGTTACGCCATCTTCGCCGCCGTGGTGGAAGCGGGCAGCATGACAGGGGCGGCCAAATCCCTTGGCATGACCCCCTCCGCCGTCAGTCAGCATATCAGCCAGCTCGAAAGCCTGCTCGGACTGCCCCTGCTCCATCGCTCCACCCGTCGTCTCAGTCTGACCGAGGCGGGAGAGGTGGTGTGGCAAGGGTGCCGGGCGTTGCAGCAGACCCTCAGCGAGACCGAGCTGCGCCTCTCGGAGGTGCGCGACGCCCTGCTCGGGGAAGTGCGGATCACTGCCCCGGTGGGGATGGCGGGCCAGCCGCTGGCTCTGGCCCTCTCGCCGCTGTTGCAGGCCCATCCCGGCCTCACCATCCAGATCATCGCCGACGACGAGAAGCGGGATCTGATTGCCGAGCGGATCGACGTGGCGCTGCGGGTCGGCACCTTGCCTGATTCGACCCTGGTTGCCCGCAAACTGGGGCAGACCCGGATGCTGCTCTGCGCCGCCCCCGCCTATCTGGCGCGCAAGGGGACGCCGCGCACGCCCGCCGATCTGGCCGCCCACGACTGGCTCTGTGGCGACATGTTGGGCAACGGTTTGCTGCTGCAGGATGAAAAGGGGGGCGAGCACAGGGTGAGGTTCAAGGCCAAGGTGCTCTGCAATAACGTGTTGCCCCTGCGCCAGTTTGCGCTGGCGGGGCAGGGGATCTCGCTGCAACCGGAGGGAGAAATTGGCGAGGATCTGGCGCAGGGGCGTCTGCTCGAACTGCTGCCCGGTTTTCGGGTGCAGCCGATGGAGATCCACGCCATCACACCGCAACGGGAGATCCCGGAGAAGGTGCGGCGGGTGGTGGAGGCGCTGCGCAGCTACTTCGGCACGACGATGTCGTCATGAGCTGCGCCTTAATGGTTGAGAAAAGGCCCCCGATTATCCTGAAGGCGGATTATCCATAAGGCGGTTTGTCGAGAAGAGCGATAGCCAGGATTAGGAGATGGGCATGCTTGACTGTTAAGCATACTTAAAACGAACTGACGGCCCGCACCTGATCTTTGAGCCAATTAAGCCCGGTATCCTGACCGGAGCTCTTGTGCCAACTCATGTAGACGGGGCAATCCTCCGAGAGCCAGGGGAGGGGATAGCTGGCCAGATCCAGCGCCTGCCCCAGCTTCTCCATGTGCCACTGGCTGGCGACGCAGAGCCAGTCGGTACGACTCACCAGATGAAGAGCGGTGAGCAGGGAGTCGCTCTCGTAGGCAATCTGGCGCGGCGGCAGCGGCGCCTTGGTCAGGGTGTTGAGCAGCAAGCTGTCGAGCCGCCTGGTTTGCAATACCACGTGCTTTTCGTTGAAGAAGGTGGCCATGTCGGGGGCCTGGCGGATCCTGGGGTGATCCTTGCGGCAGGCGATGCGCAGGGCCTGGGACATGATCTGCTCGTTTTCGATCCCCTGCTCCGCCATCGGCTTGGTGGCCAGCACCAGATCCACGCTGTGCAGATAGAGGCTGTTCTGGCGCAGGGCTTCGTCCTGCACCTGGGTGTTCCACTCCAGCTGACAGTTGGGGGCTTGGGTCTGCAGCAGGTTGTTGAGCTCCGGCAGGAAGAAGATATCGATATCGGGCACCCCCGCGATGCGAAAGGTGCGCCGACTGGTCTGGGGATCAAAGAGATCGGTGCGCTGCAGGCTGCGCTCCATGTCGTGCAGCGGCACCATGATCTCGTGGTGCAGACTGAGCGCTCGCGCCGTGGGGGTGATGCCGCGTCCCTGGCGGACAAACAGCGGCTCGCCCACCAGGCTGGTCAGGCGGCTGATGGCCTGGCTGATGGCCGAGGGGGTCATCTCCATCATCTCGGCGGCCGTGGTGACACCACCATAGCGGATCACCGCATCGAGGACGCGAAAGAGATTGAGATCGACTTGAGACATGGTGGCTACCGTTAAGCATGATTAAACAGTTAACATACTGAACAGCCTCTTGTCCGGCCAGCATTCCCTGCGATAACTGTGATGTTTCCCTCTCTATTCGTCATCTTCCATCTTGCCGCGAATGCGATCGAGCCTGTTTCGCAGCCATGCTTGAGTCCGGCAGGTGGCCCGCGGCATAGAGCAGCGCGACCAGCAGCAAGCCGCCCAGAAAGAGCCAGCGAGCGCTCCCCCAATGGCCGCTGTCCGTCATCAGGGCCGCCAGCAGCAAGGGCCCCAGCAGCTGACCGAGGTTGGCGAGCTGGACAAAAAAGCCCTGCACGATGGCCAGTTGCACCGGCCCCTGACTCACTCCCTGCGCAGACGAGAGGATCGCTGGCGGCGCCATGCCACCCGAAAGGGAGAGGACGAGGCACAATCCATAGGCCCACCACGGCGACAGGCCGGGCCAGAAGGCGAGCATGCCGCACAGCGCCATCAGGCCCAGTGCCCAGCTGATGAGCCGATCTCGTGCCACGCCCCGGCGCAGCAGCCATGCCCCCATCAGGTTGCCGGGAATATTGGCGACCACCGCCAGCGCTGAAAGCAGGGCGATCTGGCTTTGGCCAATCCCGGGGCTGCCTTGCAACATGGTTGGCAGCCAGACAAAGAGCGCCCAGAGCATCAGGCTGTAGAGCGTGAACGCCAACCCGTAGCGCCAGAGTGCCTTCTGCCGGAGCACCGTGAGCTGGCGCAGCGGGTGGCCCGAGTTGATCGAGTTTTGGGGTGCCCAGACCCGCAGTTTATCTGCCGAACGACTGGCGAGCAGAAGCAGCAGGGCAGAGAGTTGCGGGAACATCAGGATCAGCCAGGCCAGTCGCCAGCCACCTTGCGCCGTGAGCCAGGGGGTGAGCAGCATGCCGGCCGCCGCACCAAGGGGCAGGTTGACCGCCCACAGGCTCAAGGCCAGCCGTTTGTCCTCCTCCCGGGTCACCGCCACGATAAAGGCGGGCATGGCCACCGAGACCAGCAAAAAGCCAATCCCCTCGACAATGCGCGACAGCAGCATCATGGCCAGCCCGGTGGCGGGCAGTGCCAACGCCCCGCCTGTGACGATAATCAAAAGCCCCACAACCGCGGTTTGCCGCCCACTCCAGCGAGTCAGCAGCAGGCCGAGAAAGAGGCTGAAGAGGATCGCCAGCGTATTGAAAGCCGAGGCGAGATAGCTGGCTTCGACCAGTGTCAGCCCCAGCTCGCTGCGCAGTATGCCGAGTACGGCGGGCACTTTGCCAAGGCAGAGGGCGCCGCTGGCACCGGCAAAAATGGCGAGGAAGACCAGAGGCCAGCGCGTGCTTTGTGGCTGGTGGCCAGCGAGCGTGCTCATGGCCGATATTGGCCGTTGCGCAGCCACTCATCGCTGAGCTGGCCAAATTCGCCGCGCTGATAGGCATGCAGCCGATCTGCAATGGCGTCGTGGCTGTTCATGACGAAGGGGCCATGTTTGACCAGGGGTTCATTGAGCGCCTGGCCTGAGAGCAGCACGAAGTGGCAGGGCTCGGTGGCCTCCAGTTGCAGAGCCACCGCCTCGCCGCCATCGGCAGAGAGGCTGACACCCATCCCGTGACCTGCCGGGATGAGGTGCCGCTCTCCCTCCGCCTGAAGGGTCAGCGATCCGGTCAGGGGATAGATCATGGCATTCCAGCCTGCCGCCAGCAGATGGGTGAAGCGGCTGCCGGGCGCGCAATGGCCATCGAGCAGGGTAAAGGGTTGGGGCAGTGCTCCCGAGTGTGGTGCCGTTATCCCGTTACTGTGGCCTGCGACCACCCGTACTCGCACCCCTTCGCCATGAAACTCGGGGATGGTGGCTGCGGCTGCGTGGACGGTAAAAGGCGACGCCATCTTTTGACGGGCAGGCAGGTTGACGAAGATTTGCAGGGCGTGGACATAGGGGGATGCCCCTTCCGGCTGCTCGGTATGTACGGCCCCGCGCCCGGCCGCCAGCCAGTGGAGCGCGCCCGGTTCGATGGGGCCCTGATTGCCGAGGGTGTCGTAGTTGACGTGGGGGCTCGTCGAATCCTCGAACAGATAGGTGACGGCAGAGATCCCGGCGTGGGGATGGGGCTCGAAGGTGGGGGCGGTCATCTGGAAGTGATCCACCATCACCACGGGGTCTATCAGACCGTTGAAAAAGTGTTCGCCAAAATGGCTGGCTGCAAAGCCGCTGCCAATGCGCAGCGGTTGGTCCTTGACGGGGGCGGAGAGAGTCAGGCGTCTGGTCATCGATATAACCTCTTGAAGACAAAAGAAGCCTTCGGTCATCTGACCGAAGGCGGGGCGAGTTACGACTTCTTGGCACCTTCTTGCATCTGCCACACCAGGGTGGCGAAAGGCATGTCGAGGGCGCTGTAGACATCGTGCGCCTTGGGGTCGACGTTGCTGCGCAGCATCTCGACCGCGGCAGAGGCGTAGTCGGTGACCGGGATACCGGCCCCCAGCAAGCGTTGCAGACCCGTGGTGCGCTTGGCTTCGTTGAAGGTGCCGGAGGCATCGAGCACCACCCGGGCATCATAGCCGGCAGCCTTGGCAGAGAGGGCCGGGAAGCTGGCGCAGATCTCGAGGGATACCCCGGCGATGATCAGTTGTTTGCGGCCGGTCTTCTCAATGGCGGCGCGCACGGCAGGATCGTCCCAAGCGTTGATGACGGTGCGGCTGATCACTTTCACATCCGGCAGGGCACTGGTCAGTTCAGGCATGGTGGGGCCCCACATGCCATCGGGCATGGTAGCGGTCACGATCACCGGCACGCCGAGGGCGCGGGCGGCGTTGGCCAGCGCCACCACGTTGTGCTTGAGCTCGCCCACCGTGGTGTCGCGCACGCCGCTCAGCAAGCCGACCTGATGGTCGACCAGCAGCAGTACCGCATTGTCTCGGGAGAGCATCTCCAGATAGCGGTTGGGTGATACGGTCGGATGGCTGGCAGCCTCGGCGGCCATGGCCGGTGTCGCTGTGGTGGTCAGCGTGGCGGTCAGGGTCGCCAGACCGAGCAGGGTGGCAGAGCAGATTTGTCGCAGTTTCATGGTGAACTCCTTGTGATATCGGAACAGTCAAACGGCCCTTGCTGGTGGGGCGGATTGCCCGAGCAGCAACCGTCTGATGGGGACAGGGCCATTATGATGGCTGCAAAAATGGCGACAATCTGGTGAAATAGGTTCTTATCGTTCTATTGGTGGAACGATGTGAATGCACCTCACCCTGACCAAGGCAGCCCGATGACACCACTGGAACTTGATTTGAATGATCTCTATCTCTTCACCCATGTGGTGCAGCGACAGGGATTCACTGCCGCCGCGCGGGCGCTTGGCGTACCCAAGTCGCGGATCTCGCGCCGGATCCGGCTGCTGGAGGAGCGGCTGGATACCCGGCTGCTGCAACGTACCTCACGCCAGCTCAGCCTGACCGATGCCGGTGAGGTGCTCTATCGCCACTGTCAGGCGATGCTGGCCGAGGCGCAGGCCGGAGAGGCGGCTGTGCGGCAACGGCAGCAGGAGCCGAGCGGTCTGGTGCGGATCAGCGTGCCCATTACCATTGCCGATGCGCTGCTTGCCAGTTTGCTGCCCGCGTTTATGGTGCAATACCCCAAGGTGAAGCTCGCCGTGCAAGCCAGCAATCGGCAGGTGGATCTGCTGGAGGAGGGGCTGGATGTAGTGATCCGCGGGGTGGCCTTCGAGCAGTCCCCCTCCAGTCTGGTGCAGGTACCGCTCTGTACGGTGCAATGGGGCGTGCTGGCGACCCCGGCGTGGCTCTCCCGCCACAATGCGCTGGCGCATCCACGCCAGCTGGAAGGAGAGGATGCCCTGCTTTTCAGCTCGCTGGAGCGTCAGGCCGATTTGCTGCGGCTGCGGCACGACAGTGGGGAGAGTGAGGAGGTGGCGGTCAATGTGCTGCTGCGCAGCGACAATGTGCAAACCCTCAAACAGGCAGCGCTGGCGGGGCTCGGGATGGTGGGCTTGCCACTTTACGCCTGCGTGAATGAGCTGGCGGATGGGCGGCTGCAACAACTGTTGCCCGAGTGGCGTCCCAAAGATGGCAAGCTGGTGATGCTCTATCCCGCGCGGCGCGGTCTGTCACCGGCGGTCAGGGCCCTCATCGACTTTATCAAGGCGCAGTTGCCTGCACTGCTGGCAGAGGTCGGTCAGCCACGCTGAGGAGGGCTATCCCTCCATCTTGCGGCGAATGCGCTCGAACAGGCTCTGCAGGCAGGCTTGATCCCGATCGGCGGCCCGCACCGCGCCGTACATATGGCGACGAATACCGCTGCCGAGGGGGCGGGCGCAGAGCATCCCCTGTCTGACAAACTCGTCGCTGGCCCAGCGCGGCAAGGCGGCAACCCCGAGGCCGGCGGCGGCCATCTGCAGCATCACCGAGGTGTTGTCCACCGGCTTGCAGCGGGCGGGCTCCACCCCGGCGGGTTGCAAAAAGCGGCTGAAGATATCCATGCGGCTGCGCTCCACCGGATAGACCAGCAGCACCTCCGGCCCCAGATCGCCCGGCTCGATGTGGCTCTGGTGGCAGAGGGGATGATCCGGCGCCATCACCAGAGTCAGATCGAAGGCAAACAGCGGCTCGAAGTGGAGATCGCCGCGGGCCTGCACATCGGAGGTGAGCAGCAGATCGAGCTGGCCGCCTAGCAGGGCATTGATGGCATCAAAGCCCGGCACTGACTCCACCTCCAGATCCACCCCAGGCCACTGGCGGCGAAAATCGGGCAACAGCGGCAGCAGCCACTGGATGCAGCTGTGGCAATCGAGCGCCAGATGCAGCCTGCCCGCATCGCCGCTCTGCAAGGCCTGCAACTGCTTCTCGGTCTGGGCCAGGGCGGGCAGTACCTGACGGGCGAGGGCGAGCAGCTGGCCGCCTGCCGCGGTCAGCACCAGCGGGCGGCTTTTGCGCAGGTAGAGCTCCAGATTGAGGCGGGTCTCCAGCTCTTTGAGCTGGTGGGAGAGGGCGGACTGGGTGAGGTTGAGGGTCAGCGCCGCACCGGCCAGCGAGCCCTGCTCGGCCAGCGCGGTCAATGTTTTCAAGTGTTTGATCTCTATCCCTGCATTGCTTGGCACTGCCATAAGATGGCTCCTTGTGAGATTGCGTATGGCGCTGAGGTTGCGGTCGGCGGTGGCCTGCTGCACTTCTTGACTGCGGCACCTCTTGCACCTGTAAAAATCGGCCTCTGTATCCTCGCGGTGAACCTGATTGGCGGTCAGTTGAGGATTATTTGAGAGCCACTTGAAGAGGATTCAATAGCCAGCGTCACCTTATCTTGTCATTTTGGATGTGTAAACATCTGGATGGCTAAATCATCCAGTTTCCCATCAGATGAATGAGCATAAGGAAATGAACCTATGACACGAGCACACACCCTGGGCTTCCCCCGTATCGGCGCCAAGCGCGAGCTGAAATTTGCCCTCGAATCCTACTGGCGTGGCGAGACCACTCAGGCCGAACTCGTTGCCGTGGGCAAGACGCTGCGTGAGCGCCACTGGCAGGCCCAGCACGGCGCCGGGGTCAATCTGCTGCCGGTGGGCGACTTTGCCTGGTACGATCAGGTGCTCGGTACCAGCCTGCTGGTGGATGCGGTGCCTGCCCGTCACCGTCATGGCGAGACCGATCTCGACACCCTGTTCCGGGTGGCCCGCGGCCGTGCGCCGACCGGCCCGGCGGCCGCCGCCGCCGAGATGACCAAATGGTTCAACACCAACTATCACTATCTGGTGCCGGAATTCAGCCGTGATCAGCGCTTCAAACTGGGCTGGAGCCAGCTGTTTGACGAGGTCGAAGAGGCCAAAGCGCTGGGGCTGCCGGTCAAGGCGGTGCTGCTGGGGCCGGTCTCTTATCTGTGGCTCGGCAAGGAGAAAGAGAGCGGCTTCTCCCGCCTTGAACTGCTCGATCGCCTGCTGATTGTCTATCAGGAGATTCTGGCCAAGTTGGCCGCCCAGGGAGTGGAGTGGGTGCAGATCGACGAACCGGCGCTGACGCTGGACCTGCCGGACGAGTGGCGACTGGCCTACCTCAACGCCTACGAGCGCCTGAGCGGCCCCTGCAAGCTGCTGCTCACCACCTATTTCGGCTCGGTGGCCCATCAGCGCGACATCATCACCAGCCTCAAGGTAGATGGCCTGCATCTGGATCTGGTGGCCGCCCCCGAGCAACTGGAGACCCTGGTGCCGCATCTGCCCGCCCAGTGGGTCATCTCCGCCGGGGTGATCAACGGCCGCAACGTCTGGCGTGCCAATCTGGCCAAGCTGGCGCCGACTCTGAAGGCACTTAAAGCCAAACTCGGTGAGCGGCTCTGGGTGGCCTCCTCCTGCTCATTGCTGCACAGCCCGGTGGATTTGACCCTGGAGCAGGAGCTGGATCCCCAGACCCGCAGCTGGTTCGCCTTCGCCTTGCAAAAATGTTTCGAGCTGGGACTGCTCAGAGAGTATCTGGATGGGGGCGAACTCGACAAAATCACCGCCTACAGCCAGCCCATCGTGGATCGGGAGTCCGACAGCCGGGTGCACAAAAAAGCGGTGCAGTCACGGCTCGCCAGCCTCACCAACAGCGATTTTGATCGCCACAGCCCCTATCCGGTCAGGGCCGAGCTGCAGCGCTCGGATCTCAAGCTGCCGCTGCTGCCCACCACCACCATAGGCTCCTTCCCGCAGACCTCGCAGATCCGGGTATTGCGGCAGGATTGGCGCGCCGGTCGCATCGATGACAGTGCCTACGAGGCGGGCATTAAGGCCGAGATCCGCGATGCCATCGCGCGTCAGGAGGCCATCGGGCTGGACGTGCTGGTACATGGCGAGGCCGAGCGCAATGACATGGTGGAGTATTTCGGTGAGCTGCTGGATGGCTTTGCCATCACCCGCTTCGGCTGGGTACAGAGCTATGGCTCACGCTGCGTCAAGCCGCCGGTGATCACCCGTGACATCGACCGCCCGACCCCAATGACGCTCGAATGGACCCGATTTGCCCAGAGCCTGACCGACAAGCCGGTCAAGGGGATGCTGACTGGCCCTGTGACCATCCTCTGCTGGTCCTTCCCGCGCGAAGATGTGAGCCGCGAGCAATCTGCCCTGCAAATCGGGCTGGCCATTCGTGACGAGGTGGCAGATCTGGAAGCCGCCGGCATCAAGATCATCCAGATCGACGAACCGGCGATCCGCGAAGGTTTGCCCCTGCGCAAGCAGGATCACCAGGCCTATCTCGATTGGGCTGTGCGCGCCTTCCGTCTGAGCGCAAGCCCGGTGGCGGACAGCACCCAGATCCACACCCACATGTGCTACAGCGACTTCAACCTCATCATCGAGGCGGTAGCGGCGCTGGATGCGGATGTGATCACCATCGAGACCAGCCGCAGCCAGATGCAGCTGCTCGAAGCGTTCGAACGCTTCAACTACCCCAACGAGATTGGCCCGGGCGTCTACGACATCCACTCGCCGAACGTGCCGAGCCAGAGCTGGATTGAGGGGTTGCTGCGCAAGGCGGCCAAACAGATCCCGGCCGAGCGGCTCTGGGTCAACCCGGATTGCGGCCTCAAGACCCGCGGCTGGGAAGAGACTGAGGCCGCCCTCAAGGTGATGGTTGATGCCACCAAGGCGCTGCGGGCCGAGCTGGCGTAACCGGCAAGCCGTGACCGCCATCGGTAAGGTGGCGTGCTGACAAACGAACGAGAGAGGGGAAGCCACTGCTTCCCCTCTCTTTTTGCTGGCCACTTGTTTCACTGGTTTCTGATCCTTGCCGCAGCCCGCTTTGCACTAGGCTCAGAGGTGGCAGAAGTGGATGGAGTCGCGGCCATGAGAGTCAGTCTGGGGAGCGCAATCCTGTGGGGATTGCTGATGTGGCAGAGTGTCTGGGCGGCGCCGGCGGCCGAGTTGAAGATGGTCTATTTTGACGACTTTGCCCCATATTCGTGGCGTGACGAACAGGGCAAGATGCGCGGGCTGATGATCGACGTGATGGATCGGGTGGTTGCGCAGATGGGGCTGCGGGTGCGCCATGAAGGTTATCCGTGGCAACGGGCGCAAAAACTGGTGCGGATGGCGCAGGCCGATGGCTTTGTCACCATCGCTACCCGGGAGCGGCGCAGCTATACCCTGGTTGTGGAAGAGCCGGTCACCACCACTGTGCTAACCATTTTTACCCAGCGTGCCCATCCCCGCATGGCGGAATTTCAGCGTGCCAACCGCTTGAGCGACTTCAAATCGCTTACCTTTCTCGACTATTTCGGTAACGGCTGGGGCAAGGAGAACCTGGCGGGCTTCACCGTTCATCACACCATCAATGTTGATAATGTCTTCAAAATGCTGGCGGCGGGTCGGGGGGATCTGATGGTGACCGACCCACTGGTGGCTCGTTTCAAACTCAACCAGCTGGGATTGTCCGGGCAGGTGGTCGAGGTGCCGCTGCAGCTTGCCTCTACCCCGTTCAATCTCTGCATCGGCAAGCACTCCCGCTTCAATACCCGGATCACCGAATTCAACAGTGCCCTGCAACAGCTGCGACAAAGCGGCGAGTTGGCGCGTATCGTCGAACGCTATCGTTGATGCGTTGCAGCCATCTGCTGTTTGCCAACGGCGTGTCTATCTTGGCGTCATATCGGCGATGGTTGCCCAGAAGGCATCGATCAAGGGCCCCTTACTGTGGGGCGGACGGATAAGGCCAATGGTCCAGCAGGCTTCCCCGTCTCTCAGGGGCAGGGTGAGTACATCCGGGTGCTCTATGGTGGTGGAGGAGGGCACCAGGGTCCAGGCGATCTCTGCCGCCGCGGTGGCGACGCCAGCGGCGAAGTCGTTGACGTACTGGATATCGCGAAAACGCAGCCCGCTCTGGGCCAGATAGTTCATCAGGTGATCGTAAAAGGACGGGGCCTTGTCCCGACGCAGGATCGCCAGCGGTTTGTCCACCAGATCCGCCAACTCCCTCACATCTCGGTAGCTGGCGGGCAGTACGGCGACAAAGTGGGCTTCGACCACCGGCAGGGCGTGCCACCCCTTGGGGGCGGGCAGGCGGCAAAAACCGAGATCCAGCTTGCCTTCACTCAGCGCCAGCAACTGGTGGTGGGTGGAGAGATCGTTGAGCTCGATGGTCACTTGCGGCCGCTCGGCGCGAAAACGGGCGATGGCGGCGGGCACCAGGATCTTGGTGGCCACGCCAAAGCCGATGCGCAGGGTGCCGACATTGCCCGCCAGCACGTCGCGGGCGGTGCGCGAGAGCTGCTCGCTCTGGATGACCACAGCGCGGGCATCCTCATATAGCGCCCTGCCCAGTCCGGTGAGGCGAGTGGTACTGGCGTTGCGCTCGAACAGCTCGCCGCCCAGCTCCTCCTCCAGCCGCCTGATCTGTTTGCTCAGGGCCGACTGGGTAACGTGTTGACGTACCGCCGCTTGGCCGAAGTGCAGCACCTCCCCCAGAGTGACGAAGGCTTTCAGATCCCGTAGCTCCATCAGGGCTCCTTTCATTCCTGTTGGGAATGTTGAGTGGTCAAATTTGTCATTGGACGGAATTTTAGAAGTGATGGATGCTTATGCCAATTCATTTCGGATGCCCCGGCATGGGGGCGCCGAGTTATCAGAGATGGCTGACACCATCAGCGCAGAAGGAGCAACACCAGATGCATCACCACAAGTTCAACGACTTCCCGAGCGATTTTCTGTGGGGCGCCGCCTCCGCCGCCTATCAGGTGGAGGGGGGCTGGAATGCCGATGGCAAGGGGCCCTCGGTGTGGGATCTCTTCACCAAGCTGCCGGGCAAGACCTTTGAGGGGAGCAACGGCGATGTGGCGGTGGATCACTACCACCGCATGGAAGAGGACGTGGCGCTGATGGCCGAGATGGGGCTCAAGGCTTACCGCTTCTCGGTGAGCTGGCCGCGCATCTATCCCACCGGTCGGGGGGAGGTGAACGAGGCGGGGCTGGCCTTCTACGAGAAGCTGATCGACACCCTCTTGGCCCACAAGATCGAGCCGGTACTGACCCTTTATCACTGGGATCTGCCGCAGGCGCTGCAGGATGAGTACGGCGGCTGGGAAGACCGACGCATTATCGAGGATTTCGAGCGCTACTGCGTGACCCTCTATCAGCGTTTTGCCGGCAAGGTGAAGTACTGGGTCTCTCTCAACGAGCAGAACTACAACCTGACCAACGCCTATCAGCTCGGTACCCATCCGCCCGCAGTGCAGGATCGCAAGCGCTTCTTTGCCGCCAACCATATCGCCTTTCTGGCCAATGCCCGGGTGATCAAGGCGTTTCGCCAGCATGTGCCAAATGGCCTCATCGGCCCGAGCTTTGCCTACTCCCCTGCCTATCCGGCGTCGTGCGACCCGAAAGATATGCTGGCCTATGAGAACGCCGAGGAGTTCAACAACCTCTGGTGGCTGGATGCTTACTGCTTTGGCCGCTATCCGCAGGCGGCGCTCGCTTACTTGCGAGAAAACGGCGAGGCGCCGGAGATCCTGCCGGGCGATATGGAGTTGCTGCGCGAGGGGACGCCCGACTACATCGGCGTCAACTACTACTACACCCTGACCTACACCGATAACCCCTTGGGTGGTCAGACCTTGCAGCGGATCAACACCACCGGCAAGAAGGGTACTACGCCATCGAGCGGCATCCCCGGCCTCTACAAGACAGCGCCCAATCCGCACCTTGAGACCAGTAACTGGGACTGGGCCATCGATCCGACCGGGATGCGTATCGCCCTGCGTCGCCTCTCTTCCCGCTATGGTCTGCCGCTGATGATCACCGAGAACGGTCTTGGCGAGTTCGACAAGCTGGAGGCGGGCGACAAGGTGAACGATGAGTACCGCATCGATTACCTGCGCAGCCACGTCAAGGCGTGCCAGGAGGCGATGCAGGATGGGGTGGAACTGCTCGGCTACTGCGCCTGGTCGTTCACCGACATCCTGAGCTGGCTCAACGGCTATCAGAAGCGCTACGGCTTCGTCTATGTGGAGCGTGACGAGCAGGGGGGCTCCCTTCGCCGGATCAAGAAGGCGAGCTTCCACTGGTATAGCCAGGTGATTGCGAGCCAGGGCAAGCAGCTCTGACGGTTTATCACGTCGCGTAACCAGCTGGCCCGGGCAATCCCCGGGCCCGCGCTGTTTGTGGCGGGGGAGCGGGGATAAGCCGGTTTCTCAACGTGCGACTCATCCCTGTTTGCTGATTTTTGTCCTGCCAAAGCCGCCGACCCCTGCTATTATCTGCGGCCGAACATGAGCCAATAAAAATCAGGATATCGTGATGACTGACCACACTTTTATTCCCGGCAAGGACGCGGCGCTGGAAGACTCCATCGAACGCTTCCAGACCAAGCTGCAAGCCTTGGGCTTTGATATTGAAGAGGCCTCCTGGCTCAACCCCGTGCCGAACGTCTGGTCGGTGCATATTCGCGACAAAGAGTGCGCCCTCTGCTTCACCAACGGCAAGGGTGCCAGCAAGAAGGCGGCCCTCGCGTCTGCCCTTGGCGAATATTTCGAGCGTCTCTCCACCAACTACTTCTTCGCCGACTTCTATCTTGGCGAGCAGGTCGCCAACGGCGATTTCGTTCACTACCCGAACGAGAAGTGGTTCCCCATCGAGGGTGACCAGTTCCCGGCCGGTCTGCTCGACAGCTTCACCCGCAAGTTCTACAACCCGGACGGTGAAGTGACCGCCGACATGCTGGTGGATCTGCAGTCAAACAACGAGGAGCGCGGTATCGTCGCGCTGCCGTTCGAGCGCCAGTCCGATCACGAGACCGTCTACATCCCGATGAACATCATCGGTAACCTCTATGTCTCCAACGGCATGAGCGCTGGCAACACCAAGACTGAAGCGCGCACCCAGGCGCTCTCCGAGGTGTTCGAGCGCCACGTGAAGAACAAGATCATCGCCGAGGCCATCAGCTTGCCGCTGATCCCGGACGAGGTCATGGCCCGTTATCCGGGGATTGCCGCCTCCATCGCGGCGCTCGAAGCGGAAGGCTTCCCCATTTACAGCTTCGATGCCTCTCTGGGTGGCCGCTATCCGGTCATCTGTGTGGTGCTGCTCAACCCGAGCAATGGCACCTGCTTTGCCTCCTTCGGTGCCCACCCGCGCTTCGAAGTGGCCTTCGAGCGTACTGTCACCGAGCTGCTGCAGGGCCGCGGTCTCAAGGATCTCGACGTGTTTGTGCCGCCGTCATTCGACAACGAGCAGGTGGCGGATCACCACAACCTCGAGACCCACTTCATCGACTCCTCGGGCCTTATCAGCTGGGACCTGTTCAAGCAGGATGCGGACTTCGAGTTTGCCGACTGGGATTTCCGTGGCACCTCGCAGGAGGAGCTCGATCACCTGATCGGCATCTTCCATGAGCTGGAGCAGCCGGTCTATATCGCCGACTACGAGCATCTGGGTGTCTACGCCTGCCGCATTCTGGTGCCGGGCATGTCCGACATCTATCCGGCCGAAGATCTGCTGCTGGCCAACAACAACATGGGCGCCAACCTGCGCGAAGTGATCCTGGCACTGCCATCACTTGATTGGGATGCCGAGCAGTACATGGCGTTGTTTGATCAACTGGATGAAGAGGGGCACGACGAGCGCACCCGTGTACGCGAGCTGCTGGGCATCGCCGCTGCCAAGGGGACCGCGCTGCACACCCTGCGCGTTGGCGAGCTGAAAGCCATGCTGGCGCTGGCCGCCGGTGAGCTGGAGACCGCACTGGATCTCATCGACTGGACCATGGAGTTCAACCAGTCAGTGTTCACTGCCGAGCGTGCCAGCTACTACCGCGCCCTGCGTGCCTGCGTCGAGTTGTTCCTCGACGAGGAGCGGGATCCGGAGCAGTATCGCGCCGTCTTCACCCGCATGTATGGCGAAGAGACGCTGGCACAGGCATGGGCCAACGCCAGTGGCGAAGCACGCTTCCACGGGCTGGAGGCGGCCGACCTGTCGCTCTCCCAGTTCCCGCTGCACCAGAAGCTGCTGGCGGCTTACGAGAAGCTGCAGAAGGCCAAGCGAGCCCATCACTGGGCGTGATTGTTGCTGTAAAGGAAGGGGCCGTGTGGCCCCTTCTGTTTATGGTGCGGCAAGGCAAGGGATTGTTATTCAAAGATGAAATAAAAAACAAAAAATACCCCTAAGGGGGTTGATGGCAGGGCAGGGGATGTGCTGTTGAACTGCAAAGATATCTTGCCAATACCATATTTCCATGCTCTGGAATAAATTCTTTAAAATCATTGCATTAAAAATGTGATATTTCTGTTTCAGCTGATACCTGGTGTAAAGTGGCGTAGCCATCGCACTAAAATATTTGTAGTAAAATTACATTCGCACTCTGATAAACTTGATCAATGTCAATTTTGGCTATTTGGCCCTTTGTTATGATTTCAACAGGCAAAACATTCAGGTAGAAAATAATTGAAAGCTGAATCTCCATTCGATTGTCTCAAGCCCGAAGCCATCGCTGCACTGGCTGAAGACATCACCTATGCCAAGGCTACCAAGCCGGCATACAAGGTCATTCCACTGGCCATCACCGCAGGCGCTTTCATCGCCATCGCATTTATCTTCTACATCACAGTGACGACCGGAACCGGCTCCATGCCTTGGGGTATGGCCAAGCTGGTGGGCGGTCTCTGCTTCTCTCTCGGACTTATTCTCTGTGTGCTGCTCGGTGCCGAGCTGTTCACCTCCACCACCCTGACACTGGTGGCCAAGGCTGCCAATCGCATCAGCTGGGCTCAGCTACTCAGGAACTGGGGTCTGGTCTACTTCGGTAACCTGATTGGCGGTCTGCTGATGGTGGCGCTGATCATCGTTTCTGCAGAGTACACGGCAGCAGACGGTCAGTGGGGCCTTAACGCCCTCAAAGTGGCCCAACACAAAATTCACCACACCTTCTTCGAAGCAGTGGCGCTGGGTATCCTCTGTAACCTGATGGTATGTCTTGCTGCCTGGATGGCCTTTGGTGCCCGCAGCGCGACTGACAAGGTAGTGGTTATGCTGCTGCCGGTTGCCATGTTCGTTGCCTCAGGTTTCGAGCACAGCATCGCAAACATGTTTATGATTCCGGTTGGTATCGCTATCCACAGCGTGGCTAGTCCGGAATTTTGGCAGGCCATCGGCCAGGATCCGGCAACCTTTGCTGACCTGACCGTATCCAACTTCGTCCTACACAACCTCATCCCCGTGACCATCGGCAATATCATCGGTGGTGGCGTGATGGTTGGTCTGACTTACTGGTTTATCTTCCGTCGTCATCATTAAGGATGATTGCGGGATACTACATCAATACCGTGTGAGGTAATGAAAAATGGCAGAACTTAACGAACAGTTCCAAAAAGCATGGGAAGGCTTCGCGGCCGGTGAATGGCAGACCTCTGTCAACACCCGTGACTTCATCCAGAAGAACTACACCCCGTATGAAGGTGACGAGTCCTTCCTGGCTGGCGCGACCGAAGCGACCACCAAGCTGTGGGACAAGGTCATGGAAGGGATCAAAATCGAGAACCGCACTCATGCGCCGGTTGATTTTGATACTGACCTGCCCTCCACCATTACCGCACACGATGCCGGTTATATCGATCAGAGCCTGGAGCAGATCGTTGGTCTGCAGACTGACAAGCCGCTGAAGCGCGCCATCATCGCCAACGGCGGTATCAAGATGGTTAAAACTTCTTGCGAAGTGTACGGTCGTCAACTGGACCCGATGGTCGAGAAGATCTTCACCGAGTACCGCAAGACTCACAACCAGGGCGTGTTTGACGTTTACACCAAAGACATCCTGAACTGCCGTAAGTCTGGTGTTATCACCGGCCTGCCGGATGCCTACGGCCGTGGCCGTATCATCGGTGACTACCGTCGTGTTGCTCTGTACGGTGTTGACTTCCTGATGGCCGACAAACTGGCCCAGTTCAAGTCCCTGCAAGCTGACCTGGAAAACGGCGTCAACCTGGAAGCCACCATCCGTCTGCGCGAAGAGATCTCCGAGCAGCACCGTGCCCTGGCACAGATGAAGGTGATGGCTGCCAAGTACGGTTGCGATATCTCCGTACCGGCCAAGAACGCTAAAGAAGCCGTACAGTGGACCTACTTCGCCTACCTGGCGGCAGTCAAGTCCCAGAACGGTGCAGCCATGTCCTTCGGTCGTACCTCCAGCTTCCTGGATATCTACATCGAGCGTGACCTGCAAAAAGGCCTGATCACCGAGCAAGAAGCACAGGAGCTGATGGACCACATGGTCATGAAGCTGCGTATGGTTCGCTTCCTGCGTACTCCGGAATACGATTCACTGTTCTCCGGCGACCCGATGTGGGCGACCGAGACCCTGGCTGGTATGGGCGTTGATGGCCGTACTCTGGTCACCAAGAACAGCTTCCGTATGCTGAACACCCTGTACACCATGGGCCCGTCCCCTGAGCCGAACCTGACCATCCTGTGGTCCGAGAAGCTGCCGGTCGGTTTCAAAAAGTACTGTGCCAAGGTATCCATCGAGACCTCTTCCGTTCAGTACGAGAACGACGATCTGATGCGTCCGGATTTCAACAACGATGACTACGCCATCGCTTGCTGTGTATCCCCGATGATCGTTGGTAAGCAGATGCAGTTCTTCGGTGCTCGTGCCAACCTGGCCAAAACCATGCTGTATGCAATCAATGGTGGTATGGACGAGAAGCTCAAGATCCAGGTCGGTCCGAAAACCGAGATGGTCAAGTCCGAGTACCTCGACTACAACGATGTAATGGATCGTCTGGACCACTTCATGGATTGGCTGGCCAAGCAATACGTTGCTGCGCTGAACATCATCCACTACATGCACGACAAGTACAGCTACGAAGCCTCTCTGATGGCGCTGCACGACCGTGACGTATATCGCACCATGGCGTGTGGTATCGCTGGTCTGTCCGTAGCCGCTGACTCCCTGTCTGCCATCAAGTACGCCAAGGTCAAGCCGATTCGTGACGAAGATGGCGTTGCCATCGACTTCGAAATCGAAGGCGAATACCCGCAGTTCGGTAACAACGACGCTCGCGTCGATGATATCGCCTGTGACCTGGTTGAGCGCTTCATGAAGAAGATTCAGAAGCTGAACACCTACCGTGGTGCTGTTGCTACCCAGTCTGTTCTGACCATCACCTCCAACGTGGTATATGGCAAGAAGACCGGTAACACCCCGGATGGCCGTCGTGCTGGTGCTCCGTTCGGCCCGGGTGCAAACCCGATGCACGGTCGTGACCAGAAAGGTGCTGTTGCTTCCCTGACTTCCGTAGCCAAGCTGCCGTTCGCTTACGCTAAAGATGGTATCTCCTATACCTTCTCCATCGTACCGAATGCACTGGGTAAAGATATGGAAGCCCAGAAAGCCAACCTGGCTGGCCTGATGGACGGTTACTTCCACCACGAAGCCAACGTAGAGGGTGGTCAGCACCTGAACGTGAACGTGATGAACCGTGAAATGCTGCTGGACGCCATGGAAAACCCGGAGAAATATCCGCAGTTGACCATCCGCGTATCCGGTTATGCCGTTCGCTTCAACTCTTTGACCAAAGAGCAACAGCAAGACGTCATCACCCGTACCTTCACTGCTTCTCTGTAATCGAGACATAGTGAGCAAAAACCGGCGCCAAGGCGCCGGTTTTTTTATGTTTGGTTTTTATTGCTAAATAACTCAGTGGGCCATGCCAACCTTGAAATTCAGGGTAACAATAGGTATAACCACGCGTTTGAGAAGGCATATTAAGTGAGCGGTATGATGCAATCCTCCTTTTGGCAGACCAAGAGTCTGCAGCAGATGACTGAATCCGAGTGGGAATCCCTCTGCGATGGTTGCGGTAAATGTTGCCTTAACAAGCTCATTGATGAAGATACAGATGAGCTTGTATTCACCAATGTGGCTTGTAACCTGCTCAATACCAAGACCTGCCAGTGTTCCGATTATCTTAATCGCTTCAAAAAAGAGCCTGACTGTCTGCAGATAACTCACGACAAGATTGCCGAATATGATTGGCTCCCCTCTACTTGTGCCTATCGTTTACTGGCTGACGGGGATACTCTGCCAGAGTGGCATCCGCTGCTGACCGGCAGTCGCTCTGCCATGCATCAGGCGGGTCAATCTGTACGTGGCAAAGTGGTTCACGAGGAGCAGGCTGGTGAGTGGATTGATCACATAATCACTTGGGCCAGCTGAGCCAAGCGACCAAGTGCAATGTGGCCTGATCTAGAAGCTGAAAACGTCACCCATTTTTAGCTTGTGTTTTCTACCTCAAAACCCCCGATATAGCGTATCGGGGGTTTTGTCGTTCAGAAGGCGGTTCTGGCGTTCGCTTGTTGTAGATATCAGCGGTCCCACTCAGATGACCTGTGCTTGAAGCGGCCTCTCTTGACCATCACTACAACAAAGGTCAGCAAGTCTGGTTGATCTGTTCAGTCAGTGTCTATTGGGCAACCAGATAGAGCTCCTTGCTGTAGACCACATCCTGCGGGTTAAGGTGGGGGTAGCCTTTCACGAAAGGCTTGAGCAACCTGGATTTGACCGAGAAATAGATGGGGGCGATGGGGGCATCCGCATCAATGAGTGCCTCTGCCTGTTGATACAGGGCATTGCGTTCAGCGGGATCCAGCGAGTCGTGGGCCTTGGCCAGCAGGGCGTCGTACTCCTTGTTGAACCACTTGCCGCTGTTGGCACTGCTGCTGGAGGTCATGATGTCGAGGAAGGTGGAGGCATCGTTATAATCCCCGTTCCAGCCATAGCGGCTAACCCCGAAATCCCCCTCGTTCAGTGCCGAGACCATGGTCTTCCACTCCATGTTGTTGAGGGTGGCAGTGACCCCCAGGTTGTGTTTCCACATGGAGGAGACGGCCAGCGCAATCTTTTTGTGGCTCTCGTTGGTGTTGTAGAGAATGTCCACTGTGAGTGGCTTGTCCGGGCCATATCCCGCTTCGGCCAACAGGGCTTTGGCTTGCTTGATCCGCTCCTCTTTGCTCTGCAGCTGGCTGGCCGGTTTTTTCAATTCAAAACCGTCCACAATGGGGGGCGTGAAGCTATATGCGGCAATTTGTCCCTGTCCCAGGATCTTGTCGGTGATGGTCTCCCGGTCGATGGCGAGCGAGAGCGCCTTGCGTACTTTCGGGTCATCGAACGGTTTGCGCTGGGTATTGAAGACATAGTAATAGCTGGCCAGCGTGGGGACGCTGACCAGTTCTTCCGGGTTCTTGCTCTTGAGCTGTTTGTACTGCTCCAGCGGATAAGTGGTGTAGTGCAGTTCACCGGTGCGATAGCGGTTGTAGGCGGCGGTTTCCGAGACGATCTCCAGATAGATCACCTTGTTCAGGACGGTTTGCTGGTTGTTCCAGTAGTGGGTATTGCGCTCGGCACTCAGCCGTTCGTTGGGAGTCCACTCCTTGAGTACAAAGGCACCGTTGGAGACGATATTGCCCGGTTTGACCCAATCCTTGCCGTATTTTTCAATGGTGGCCTTGGGGGCCGGGAACGTGGTGTAGTGGGCCAGCGTCTTCAGGAAAAAGGGAACCGGATTTTTCAGGGTGACCTGCAGGGTGTGGTCATCGAGCGCCTTGATCCCGAGCTCTGACGGGCTCTTCTTGCCCTGGGTCACCTCGCTTGCATTGACCACTCCGGTCAACTCGATAAACCAGGCGTAGTTGGAGGCCGTCTTGGGATCGGCCGCCCGTTGCCAGCCGTAGACATAATCGGCGGCGGTGACAGGTTCACCGTTTGACCACTTGGCCTCGGGCCTCAGCTTGAAGGTGTAGACGGTACCTGTCTTGTCGACCTCGTAGCTGACGGCGCCTGCTGGTTTGATCTTGCCGGTATTATCCAGCTCATAGAGCCCTTCAAACAGATCGTTGACGATGGCACTACCGGCGGTCTCTTCTACCAGCTGGGGGTCGATGGTGGTGGGTTCAGTGCCGATATTGGTCACGTAGATTTGTTGGGCATCCGGCAGCAGCTTGGTACCGGCAGGCACTTGGGCAGCCCAGGCGGGAAGGGCAAACAGTCCGGCTACCATGCCGGCAATGAGAGTCTTGTTCATTGATAATCCTTGAGTTTTATTTGCTTCCAAAGCGAAATCAGTGTGCTGGATTGGCGATCGGATCTCAAGAGGCAATGGCTGAGAGAACGGCAGGCCCATCAGACTCCATTTTTAATGGCTCAAGGCCAGTCAACTCATGGCTTGCAGCAGGTTATTGCCACGAATTAAGGGGCTGAAAGTTATCGATTGAAACCGAATAAAACGCGTCTTTTACCATAACGTTAGACGAAATAGCCTATTTAATAGGCCGCTTAATTCGCTGCAAAAACAAAAAACAGACGTTACATTAGGTTACAAATCAAGGCCGCCGGTGATCGGCATTTTTTTTGCCGATGCCTGCAAACGTTTTCAATGCCAACGGATGCGATCTAAAGGAACAAAAATGCGAAACATGATCACCATGGGTGAGTTCATCGTCAAAAAGCAGGCGGATTATCCTACCGCGACCGGCGAGCTGACCTCGTTGCTCAGCTCGATCCGCCTTGCTGCCAAGGTGGTGAACCGGGAGATCAACAAGGCGGGACTGGCGGATATCATCGGTTCCATGGGCGCTGAAAACGTACAGGGCGAGGTGCAGCAGAAGCTGGATGTCTACGCCAACGAACGCTTCAAGGCTGCGCTGGAAGCGCGCGGCGAGGTGTGTGGCATGGCCTCGGAAGAGGAAGAGGACTTCGTCGCCTTTGACTCGCCACTCTCCAAAAACTCCAAGTATGTGGTGCTGATCGACCCGCTCGATGGCTCCTCCAATATCGACGTCAACGTCTCGGTCGGGACCATCTTCTCCATCTACCGCCGTTTGAGCCCGCAGGGTTCGCCGGTGACGCTGGAGGACTTCCTGCAACCGGGCAACCGTCAGGTCGCCGCCGGTTATGTGGTCTACGGCTCCTCCACCATGCTGGTCTACACCACCGGTTTTGGCGTCAACGGCTTTACCTACGATCCCTCTATCGGCTGCTTCTGCCTCTCCCACGAGAACATCCGCATTCCGGAAGAGGGCAAGATCTACTCCATCAACGAGGGTAACTACATCAAGTTCCCGGATGGGGTGAAGAAGTACCTCAAATATTGCCAGGAGCGCGACGAGGCGACCCACAGACCCTACACCTCCCGCTATATCGGATCCCTGGTCTCCGATTTCCATCGCAACCTGCTCAAGGGCGGCATCTACATCTATCCGTCCGGTACCAACTCGCCGAACGGCAAGCTGCGCCTGCTCTATGAGTGCAACCCGATGGCGTTTTTGGTTGAGCAGGCCGGTGGCAAGGCCTCCGATGGCTTTGGCCGCATCATGGATATCCAGCCCACTGCGCTGCACCAGCGTACCCCTTACTTTGTTGGCTCGACCAAGATGGTGGAGCGGGCCGAGGCCTTTATGCGCGAGTTCTCCGCCCATGAGGACCCAGCCAACCAGGGCTGATCGTCAGAGGTGTAGGTTGGTGCTGAGCGCAGCGAAGCCCAACATTTACTGGCGCGATTCCCTCTCCCCCTGGGATAGGGCAGGGTGAGAGGAATGGTTTTCACTGCCCCCCTCATCCCCGCCCCTTCTCCCACAAGGGGAGAAGAGAGACGCTAGTCACCAGCCAACATAAACAAAACGGGAGCCAATTTGGCTCCCGTTTTAGTTGGCATTATCTCTCTGGCTCGCCGCCAGCGTTGCAGATATTCACAGGCTGTTGTTGGCCAGATCAGCCAGCAAACCATCTACCAGTTTCAGGCGCATGGCTCTGTCCTGAGTCGGCACTTGGAAGCGCAGCCGGGTCGGCCCGTCCATCTTGTAGACCCGTGGCTGGCTGGAGAGCAGTTTGACCAGATAGGCCGGATTGACCTTGGTCTCCTGGGTGAAGTCGAGATAGCCGCCGCGCTCGCTCATCTCCACCCGGCGAATGCCAAGGGCGGTGGCACTCTGGCGGAAGGCGGCCAGCTCCAGCAGGGTTTTGGTTGCCTCCGGCAAGAGGCCGAAGCGGTCGATCAGCTCCACTTTCAGCTCGCGCAGCTCCTGCTCGTCCGCCGCACTGGCGATCCGCTTGTACATGGAGAGGCGCATGTTGACGTCCGGGATGTAGTCATCCGGCAGCAGTGCAGGCAGGCGCAGTTCCACCTCGGTGTGCTGGCTCATCAGCTGCTCCAGCGACGGCTCCTTGCCATTTTTCAGCGCCTCGACCGCCTGCTCCAGCATCTCCATATAGAGGGTGAAGCCGACCGATTCGATCTGGCCGCTCTGATCGTCGCCGAGCAGTTCGCCTGCGCCACGGATCTCCAGATCGTGGGTCGCCAGCGCAAATCCGGCGCCGAGATCTTCCAGCGAGGCGATCGCCTCCAGCCGCTTGGCCGCATCCTTGGTCATCAGCTTGGGATGGGGGGTGAGCAGGTAGGCGTAGGCCTGATGGTGGGAGCGGCCAACCCGGCCCCGCAGCTGGTGCAACTGGGCCAGACCGAGATGATCCGCCCGATCCATGATGATGGTGTTGGCGCTCGGTACGTCGATACCGGTCTCGATAATGGTGGTGCAGACCAGCAGGTTGAAGCGCTGGTGGTAGAAGTCGGACATGATCCGTTCTAGATCGCGCTCGCGCATCTGGCCGTGGGCGATGCCGATGCGCGCCTCCGGCACCAATTCGGCAAGATCGGCGGCGCACTTCTCGATGCTCTCGACATCGTTGTGCAGGTAGTAAACCTGACCACCACGCTTCAATTCCCGCAGCACCGCCTCGCGCACCACCGCCGGTTCGTGCTGGCGCACGAAGGTCTTGATGGCGAGTCGCTTGGCGGGCGGGGTGGCGATGATGGAGAGATCCCGCATGCCGGACATCGCCATATTGAGTGTGCGCGGAATAGGGGTGGCGGTGAGGGTGAGGATATCCACATCGGCCCGCAGTGCCTTGATCTTTTCCTTCTGGCGCACCCCGAATCTGTGCTCCTCATCGACGATGAGCAGTCCCAGATCCTTGAAAGTGAGCTCGGAGCCGAGCAGCTTGTGGGTGCCGATGATGATATCCACCTTGCCTTCGGCCAATTCCTTTATCACAGCGCTCTGCTCTTTGGCGGAGCGGAAGCGGCTCAGCACCTCGACCCGCACCGGCCAGTTGGCGAAGCGGTCGCGGAAGTTGTCGTAGTGCTGTTGCGCCAGCAGGGTGGTGGGCACCAGCACGGCAACCTGCTTGCCGCCGTGCACCGCCACAAATGCCGCCCGCATCGCCACTTCGGTCTTGCCGAAACCGACATCGCCGCACACCAGTCGGTCCATGCTCTTGGCCTGACACATGTCCCCCAGCACCGCATTGATGGCGTTGAGCTGATCGTCGGTCTCCTCGAATGGGAAGCTTGCGGCAAACTGGCGATAGGCCTCTTTGTCGTGCTTGAAGGCAAAACCGGCGCGGGCGGCGCGATGAGCGTAGACATCCAGCAATTCGGCTGCCACGTCGCGCACCTTCTCCGCCGCCTTGCGCCGCGCCTTGCTCCAGGCCTCGCCGCCGAGCTTGTGGCTGGGCGGGTTATCCGACCCGGTGTAGCGGCTGATAAGGTGCAAACTGGTGACCGGCACGAACAGCTTGTCGCCGCCGGCATATTCAAGGGTCAAAAACTCGGTGGGCAGGCCACCGGCGTCGATGGTTTCCAGTCCCAGATAGCGGCCGACCCCGTGATCCAGATGGACCACTGGCTGACCCTGGGTCAGCTCGCCCAGGTTTCTGATCACCGCATCGGAGCTTAAGTTTTTGCTCTTCTCCCGAGCCCGTTTGCTGCGCACCTTGCCGCCCAGCAGCTCGGTCTCGGTGATCAGGGCCAGTGGCTGATTACTGGCATCAGCTCCGGCTTCTTGCCACAGAAAGCCACGCTCAAGGGGGGCCACCAGCAGGCCGTGTCGATCCGGGCTCGCCATAAAGGCGTCGAGAGAGGGGAATTCCTTGGGTTGCAGCGAGATACGCGCCAGCAGATCGCCGAGCACCTCCCGCCGTCCTTCGGACTCCACCGCAAACAGGGTGCGCCCGGCAAAACCTTGGAGGAACTGGTTGAGCGCCAGCAGGGGTTGCTCCTTGCTGTGATCGAGTTGCAGATCCGGCAGCGCCTCGATGGGCAGATCGTGCTGACCGGCATCGCCCGCGGTGGCGGCCTCTTGCAGCCGCACCGCGCCATATTGGCCCAGAGAGGCAAAGAGCTGCTCCACCGGCAGATAGAGCTGGGCCGGGGGTAGCAGGGGGCGAGTGTTGTCCCAGCGTCTGTCTTCATAGCGCTGGCCGATATCGTTCCAGAAACGCTGGGCGGCGGGGTAGATATCCCCCACAGTGAGCAGCAGGGTCTCTTCCGGCAGGTAGTCAAACAGGCTGGCGGTCTGGTTGAAGAAGAGCGGCAGATAATACTCGATGCCAGCGGGCCAGCGCCCCTTGCTCACCTCCTGATAGACGGAGCCCTCGGCCCGCGACAGCTCGAACTGCTCGCGGAACTGGCCGCGAAACAGTTCGATGGCCGCCTCGTCGGTAGGGTATTCCCTGGCGGGCAGCAGGCTGACCGTCTTGACCGGTTCGCTGGAGCGCTGGGTTTCGGGATCGAATGGGCGGATGGAGTCCACTTCATCGTCGAAGAAGTCGATGCGATAGGGGCTGCTACTGCCCATGGGGAAGAGATCGAGCAGGGAGCCGCGAGCGGCAAATTCGCCATGTTCCAGCACCTGATCCACTGCCACGTAACCCGCCTCGGCGAGGCGCCCGCGCAGCTGTTGCAGGTTGAGGCGCTGACCGGCCTTCACCATCAGGCTGTATTTGTCGAGATAGACCCGGGGGGCGCAGCGCAACATCAGGGTGGAGATGGGGACAATCAATACCCCCTTGCTCATTTGCGGCAGCTTGTAGAGGGTCTCGAGCCTTTGGGAGATGATGTCCTGATGGGGAGAGAAGGTGTCGTAGGGCAGGGTCTCCCAATCGGGGAACAGCAATACGGGGGCGGGCTGATCGGCTAGCTGCTTGTCTGCCAGCAAATACTGAAGCTCCTGCTCCAGGCGCAGGGCGCTCGGGGTATCGGCGGTGATAAGCAGTACCGGCCCCTTGGCTTCATTGGTGAGGCGGGCTGCAATCAGCGAGAGGCTGCTGCCGACCAGCTGGCCGAGCGTGATCTTTTGGCCCGCTTTGGCGGGCAAGGCGGGGAGTGTCATTGGCATGGTTCGATTCTTTTAACGTTGACGTTATCTATCGCTGACGTTCGCTCTGGTTAGCGCTGACGTTCTTGGGCGCGCAGCTTGAGCTGCTTCGATTGCACGTGGAGGCTGGCACGAACCAGCAGTTCACGGTCATCTTCGCGGATCCGCACATAGTCGAGCTGCACATGGGTGCCATGTTCACCGCCGTCGAGCTGTTTGACCTGGCCATAGCAGTAGATGGCGGCCGCCTCTTCCCGCAGGAAAATCTTGAGGCGGACGATCTGGTGCAGGTGCGGCGCATCCCCGTGATCATGATAGGGGTGCAGGTAGGTGAGCTGGCCAGCCCCGAAGCGCAGGGTGTGAAAGCGCTGCTCCGGATGGTCCTGCAGGGAGAGCACATAGCCCATGATCATGTCGATCTTGCGGGACTGCTGATTGACGATCTCGATCAGATCGTGCATCGACTCGTTCTGGTTGCGCAGCAGTCGAGTGGTCACCAGATCGATGGAGGTAATGGCCGAAGAGATCCGAAAGGGCTCCGGCAGCTCAGCGTCCAGCTCCTCCAGCGAGGGGAGGTGGAAGTCGGCCGGCATGGGGATCACATTGACCGGCGTGGCATGAGTGACGCTGAAGAACTGTTCCTGCATGGAGGCTATCCCTTGTTGTCATGGACGGTTTCCCTTTATTATCCGGTATCTTATTTTGTTGGCAACGTACATATCCTTGAAGACCGGACTTTTTCAGCCCCTTTCGCTGGCCATCGGCCTGCGTTATGCAGGCTCGAAGCGCAGCAATCGCTTCGTCTCATTTATCTCCCTGTTCTCTACCTTTGGCATCGCCATCGGGGTCGCCGCCCTGATGGTGGTCATTTCGGTGATGAACGGTTTCGAAGGGCAGCTCAAAGGGCGCATCCTCGGGGTGATCCCCCATGTGGTGGTGACCAACCAGGCTGGCCGTATTGATGCCGACCCGCAAGGTTTGCCGGATCTGGCCAAATTACCCCATGTGGTCGCCTCGGCCCCCATGCTCGACAGCGAAGGGATGCTGCAAAGCCCCGGCCAGCTGACCGGGGTGAGCGTGCAGGGGATCGACCCTGCGAAGTGGCCCAAGGATGACATCCTCCATAGCCAGATGTTGGGGGGACGCCTCGATACCCTGCAGGCGGGTCACTACCGCATCGTGCTGGGGCAGGGGGTGGCACGCCGCCTCAATGTCTCCATCGGCGATCAGGTTCGCCTGATCCTGACCGAGGGGACCCGCTTCACCCCGTTTGGTCGGGTACCGGCCCAGCGCCTCTTTACCGTCTCCGGTATCTTCGGGGTCGGCGCCGATGTGGATAACCAGATTGCGCTGATCGCGCTGGGGGATGCCCAGCGACTGCTGCGCCTGCCGCCAGAAACCGTCGGTGGCATTCGCCTTTGGCTCGATGATCCCTTTGCCGCTGACGAGGTGATCAAGACACCGTTGCCGGATGGGCTGCTGTGGCAGGATTGGCGCCGCGAGCGGGGCGAGCTGTTCCAGGCGGTCGCCATGGAAAAACGGATGATGGGGCTGATGCTGGTGCTGATTATCGCCGTCGCCACCTTCAACATCCTCTCTGCGCTGGTGATGGTGGTGACGGACAAGGAGGGCGAAGTGGCCATCCTGCGCACCATGGGCATGAGTGAATCAGGGATCGTCAAAATCTTCATGGTGCTTGGTGCCTCCAGCGGGGTGATTGGTGCCCTGTTTGGCGGGCTGGCTGGCCTTGCGCTCTCTTTGGGTCTCAACCCTCTGCTCAATGCGGTGGGGCTCAACCTCTATATGGCGGCGGGCGGCAGTGGCCTGCCGGTCATCGTCGAACCGGCTCAGGTCATCACCATCTTGCTGGGCGCCGTGCTGCTGAGCTTCAGTGCCACCCTCTATCCGGCGGCCCGCGCCGCACGGGTGAAACCGGCCGAGGCGCTGCGTTATGAGTAATGCCGTGAATAATACATCTTCTGTTGTTACCTCCGGTGCGAGTACCGGCGTTGTTACTGGTGCCTCTGTGGTCACTGGCGTAAGTGGAGCCCCTGTTATGAATGAAGCCGTATCTCGTGAACCTCTGCTGCGCTGCCAGGCGCTCAATCATGTCTATAAAGAGGGGGAGCTGGAGACTCAGGTGCTTAAGGGGATCGATCTCTGCGTCGCGCCCGGTGAAATGCTGGCGGTGGTGGGGAGCTCCGGCTCCGGCAAGACCACTCTGCTGCACCTGATGGGGGCGCTGGACAACCCTTCCAGTGGCGCTGTGTTGTTCAAGGGGGAGGATATCCACCACTGGGACAGCCGCACCCAGGCCCGTTTTCGCAACCGAGAGCTGGGCTTTGTCTATCAGTTCCACCACCTGCTCTCCGAGTTCAGTGCGCTGGAAAATGCGGCCATGCCGCTGCTGATCGCCGGTGAGTCGGTGGCGGTTGCCACCGAAAAGGCGACCAAAATGTTGGGTAGAGTGGGGCTCTCCCATCGCTTGAACCACCGCCCCTCCGAGCTCTCCGGTGGCGAACGTCAGCGGGTGGCGATCGCCCGGGCGCTGGTCAACGAACCGAGTCTGGTGCTGGCGGATGAACCTACCGGCAATCTGGATCACGCCAGTGCCACCGCGGTGTACGAACTGCTGTGTGAACTGAACCGTGAGCTGGGCACTGCGTTTGTGGTGGTGACCCACGACCTGAGCTTGGCGGCCAAGCTTCATCGCCGGGTGACCCTGGTGAGCGGCGTGATGGCGGAGGTTGCCTGATGTTCAAACCGCTGCCCCTCTTTCTGGGCCTGCGTTACAGCCGCTCTCGCCGTCGCAACGGGTTTATCGCCTTTATCTCTGCCTCTTCCCTGATCGGTATTGCCCTCGGGGTGATGGCGCTGATCCTGGGCCTCTCCGCCATGAACGGTTTCGAGCGGGAGCTTAAAGATCGGGTGCTCTCGGTCGTGCCGCAAGGTGAGCTGGACGCCGTCGAGCGGCCGCTGCCGGATTGGCCACGTCTGCGCGACTACCTGCTGGCTCAGCCGGGCGTTGAGGCGGCAGCGCCGGTCATTCGCCTCAATGGCCTGCTGGAGCACGGCTCCGCCCTCAAGGGGGTGCAACTGCGCGCCGTGCTGCCCGACCTGGAAGCCAATCTGTCGGATGCCGGCAAATACATGACGGGCCGTGGTCTGCGTGAGCTGCAACCGGGTGAACGTGGGGTGATCCTTGGCAAGACCATCGCCGACAAGCTGGGCGTCAAGGTAGGGGACTCGGTCGCCCTGCTGCTGCCGCAAGGGGGTGATCAGGCGGGGATCAAGAATCCCCGCCGCGAAGCACTGACCGTGGTGGGGCTGCTGGAGATCGGTGGTCAGCTCGACGGTCTGCTCGGCTTTATGCATCTGGCCGATGCGCAAGCGATCACCGGCATGGGCAGCGGCGTGGAGGGCTTCAGCCTGCGGGTGAACGATGTGCTCAAGGCGCAATCCATCACCGTAGCCGCCGCGCAGCAGTTCCCTCATCACGTCTATATCCGCAGCTGGATGAACAGCCAGGGCTACCTCTATCAGGACATCCAGATGGTGCGTACCGTCATGTATGTGGTAATGCTGATGGTGGTGGCTGTCGCCTGCTTCAACATCGTCTCCACCCTGGTGATGGCGGTGAACGAGAAGCGCAGCGAGATCGCCATCCTGAAAACCATGGGGGCGAGCCCCGGCCAGATCCGGCTCACCTTCGTCATTCAGGGGATGGTTAACGGCGTGGCCGGTGCCCTGCTCGGCGCCCTGCTGGGCGGGCTGCTTTCGAGCAAGCTGACCCAGATCCTGGGTGTCATCGAGAAGCTTATTGGCCACCGCTTCCTCAATCCGGATATCTACTTCATCGACTTCTTGCCGACCGAGTTGCATATGCAGGATCTGCTTATCGTGACGGGCGCTGCCATCCTGATGAGCTTGGTGGCGACCCTCTATCCCGCTTGGCGGGCGAGCGGTCTGGTGCCATCTCGCGAGCTGGGTCACTGATGCGTTGCATCTAATGCGCAATAAAGAACGAAGGGCCCGCTGGTGCAAACCGGCGGGCCCTTCTGTTTTCAGGTCATGTAGACTGGCTTAGTGAGCGTTAAGCTCATCGAGTGGCAGGGAGAAGCTGGCTACGAAGGTGTCGATAAAGTAGCGCATCTCATCGCTCATCCGGGCTGCCAGCATGGCTTCAAGGCGCTTGCGAGCCGGTTCGAACTCCCGGTTGCCCGCGTTGATCTCCTCCAGACACTTGGTATAGGCGCAGAGGGTGTCGGCATCCTTGACCAGCCTGGCCAGCTCGTCATCCTGGGCTGCCGAATCGAGCAGGGGGCGAAAGTCATCGATCAGTTCTGGCGGCAGCATGCCAAGGAGGCGCTGCTCGGCTGCCAGCTCAATCTTCTTGTACTCGCGGGCAATCTCGGGGTTGAAGTATTTGACCGGGGTGGGCAGATCGCCGGTCAGCACCTCGCTGCTATCGTGGTAGAGGGCCATCACGGCGGCGCGGTCGGCATTCACGCTGCCGCCAAACAGTCGATTTTTGATGATGCCGAGGGCATGGGCCACCATGGCCACCTGCAGGCTGTGCTCGGCGATGTTTTCCGGCTGGATGTTGCGCATCAGGGGCCAGCGGTAGATGAGTTTCATGCGGGCGAGATTGGCAAAAAAATGGCTGGGTAACATGATGGCCTCAACAAAAGAGAATAGAAAAGGGCAGACCCTAGTCTGCCCTTTTTTTCGTTGCAGGGCAGCGTCTGCCCGCGTATTTCCTGCTGTTAGCGGATATAGCGGCCCGATTCCGCCTCCTGGTTGGTCACAATCATCTGGCCAATGGGCGCCAGGCTGATCAGCGCCAGCTTGAGGTGCTGGATACCGAACGGGATACCGATAATGGTCACGAAGCAGGCCAGCGCGGAAGCGATGTGGCCGATGGCCAGCCAGACACCGATCAGCACGAACCAGAGGATGTTGCCAATCAGCCCCAGCGTGCCGGTGCCGATATCGCTCTGGCCGGTCATGGTTTTGCGATTGACCGCCTGCTTGCCAAACGGGAAGAAGGTAAAGGTGCCGATCACGAAGCAGGCGCGGCACCAGGGGATGCCGACCAGCGAGATAAAGCAGACAAGACCGGCCAGCCACCAGGCCAAGCCCATAAAGACACCTCCCAGTACAAACCAGAGCAGATTGAACAAGAAGCGGAAAAAGGCCATGTGAGTGACTCCAGATCATCAATTTGGTTGCCACCATAACGAGGGAGGGGTAGGGACGCAATGGTTGATTGGTTCAATCGCCATTTGGCTGGTCAAATTGAGTCGCCGCCCGCAACGGTGGGCTGTTTTTCGGCGAAAGATGGGCAATAAAGCGGCGTTCGGATGAAAAAAGGTGAGCAAACGCAAAATTATTGCCATCGGATAGTTGAAGTCGGGCACCTCTCTCCCCATATAAAGGGCAGTTTTGCACGAATTGTGCTTGCACGCCGCTCAATGTGGGGGATGTGTGGCTCGACTCGACCAAAGTGCGCCGCTATAATGCCGCGTCATATTTTCTCATCACAAAGACATATCGTTGTCTTTATAAACAGGAAGACTCCGGGCTTTGCCCAGGGGCAATAAAGGGTCAGCACACAGTGCTGAGTTGAACGAGGTAGAAGAATGCAAGTTTCTGTAGAGACAACCCAGGGTCTGGAACGCCGTCTTACCATCACTGTACCGGCCGCTACCGTAGACGCCGCTGTGCGTAAAGAATTGAATGGCCTGGCCAAAACTCGTCGCATCGACGGTTTCCGTCCTGGCAAGGCTCCGGTTGCCATCATCAAGAAGATGTTCGGCGCCATGGCTCACGCCCGCGTTGCTGATGAAATGATGCAGAGCAACTTCATCAAAGCCATCATCGAAAACAAACTGAGCCCGGCCGGTGCCCCGACCATGGATCCGAAAGAGATCAAAGAAGGTCAGGATTTCGAATTCACCGCCACTTTCGAAGTGTATCCGGAGTTCGAAGTTGCAGGTCTCGAGACCATCAAGGTCGAGAAGCCGGTTGCGACCGTGAAGGATGAAGATCTGGCCAACATGATCGACACCCTGCGCAAGCAGCACGCTACCTGGGCTGATGCCGATGTTGCCGCTGCCAATGGTATGCGTGTGACCATGGACTTCGTCGGTTCCATCGACGGTGAAGAGTTCGACGGCGGCAAAGCTGAAGGCTTCAACCTGGTGCTGGGCGCTGGCCGCATGATCCCGGGCTTCGAAGACGCCATCCTGGGCAAGAAAGCGGGCGACGAGTTCACCATCGAAGTGACCTTCCCGGCTGACTACCACGCTGAAAACCTGAAAGGCAAAGAAGCCAAGTTCGCTTCCAAGCTGATCAAGGTTGAAGAGCAGATCCTGCCTGAGCTGACCGAAGAGTTCGTGAAGCGTTTCGGTATCGAGAGCGGTTCTGTTGAAGAGCTGAAAGCCGAAGTGCGCAAGAACATGGAGCGCGAACTGGCTCAAGCCCTGAAAAACAGCGTGAAAGAGCAGGTTCTGAACGGTCTGGTTGAAGCCAACCAAATCGACCTGCCGAAAGCTGCCGTTGCTCAAGAGATCGACGCACTGCGTCAGCAGGCTCTGCAGCGCTTCGGTGGCTTCCAGGGCGGCAACGCTCCCGAGCTGCCGGCTGAACTGTTCCAGGCTCAAGCCGAGCGTCGTGTACGCGTAGGCCTGCTGCTGGGTGACGTGATCCGCACCAACGAGATCAAGGCTGACGATGCCCGTGTAAACAGCATCATCGAGTCCATGGCGACTGCCTACGAAGATCCGAAGGAAGTGATCGAGTACTATCAGAAGAACGAACAGATGCTGAACGGCGTTCGTAACCTGGCAGTAGAAGATCAAGCCATCGACCTGATCCTGTCCAAAGCGCAAGTGACCGAAAAAGAAGTTGCCTTTGACGAAGTGATCAACAAGTCTGGCGCCGCTGCCTAAGAACATTTGACTTAAGGTCAAGACTGTTAAGTATAATGGCTCGTGTGATCTCCACTCGGGCCATTTTATTTTAGGGACAATGCCTTATGTACAAGAACTATAACGATATGACCGATTCTCCCAGCAATGCGCTGGTCCCCATCGTGGTCGAACAGACTGCCAAGGGTGAACGTTCCTACGATATTTACTCCCGTCTGCTGAAAGAGCGGGTGATCTTCCTGACTGGTCAGGTTGAAGATCACATGGCCAATCTGGTGGTTGCCCAGCTGCTGTTCCTCGAGTCCGAGAATCCGGACAAGGACATCTATATCTACATCAACTCGCCGGGTGGTTCGGTGACTGCGGGCATGTCTATCTATGACACCATGCAGTTCATCAAGCCGGATGTCAGCACTGTGTGCATGGGGCAGGCCTGCTCCATGGGTGCCTTCCTGCTGGCCGGTGGCGCCAAGGGTAAGCGTTTCTGCCTGCCTAACGCCCGCGTGATGATCCACCAGCCGCTGGGTGGCTTCCAGGGTCAGGCATCTGATATCCAGATCCACGCCCAGGAGATCCTGAAGATCAAAAATACCCTGAACGAGCGTTTGGCTTTCCATACCGGTCAGGACATGGCTACCATCGAGCGTGACACCGATCGTGACAACTTCATGTCCGCCGAGCAGGCCGTGGCCTATGGTCTGGTCGACGGTGTCCTGAGCCAGCGTAGCTGAGCAGGGTGTCCCGGTCTGTTGTAAACTCAACAGGCCGATCCATCCTCTATTGATAAAACGAGGTTGCTGAATGACAGAGAAACGCAAGGGTGAGGGTGATAAGCTGCTCTACTGCTCTTTTTGCGGCAAAAGCCAGCATGAAGTGCGCAAGCTGATCGCTGGCCCTTCCGTCTACATATGTGATGAGTGCGTCGAGCTGTGCAACGACATCATCCGCGAAGAGATCCGCGAGATCTCTCCCAAGCGCGATGGTAACGAGCTGCCGACCCCTCATCAGATCCGCGCTCATCTCGATGACTATGTGATCGGGCAGGAGTACGCCAAGAAGGTGTTGGCCGTTGCCGTCTACAACCACTACAAGCGTCTGCGCAACAGCGGCGAAAACAGTGGTGTGGAGCTCGGCAAATCCAACATCCTGCTGATTGGCCCGACCGGTAGCGGTAAAACCTTGCTGGCCGAGACTCTGGCTCGTCTGCTGGATGTGCCGTTCACCATGGCCGATGCGACCACCCTGACCGAAGCCGGTTATGTGGGCGAGGACGTGGAGAACATCATCCAGAAGCTGCTGCAAAAGTGCGACTACGACGTAGAGAAGGCCCAGCGTGGCATCGTCTATATCGACGAGATCGACAAGATCTCCCGCAAGTCGGACAACCCCTCCATCACCCGCGATGTCTCCGGAGAAGGGGTACAGCAGGCACTGCTCAAGCTGATCGAAGGGACCATCGCTTCCGTGCCGCCGCAAGGTGGTCGCAAGCATCCGCAGCAGGAGTTCTTGCAGGTTGATACCTCCAAGATCCTCTTCATCTGTGGCGGTGCTTTTGCCGGTCTGGACAAGGTGATCGAGCAGCGTTCCGTGAAGGGAACCGGTATCGGTTTTGGCGCCGAGGTCAAGTCCAAGAGCGCCAAGGCGACCTTGAGCGAGAGCTTTGCCAAGGTGGAGCCGGAAGATCTGATCAAATATGGTCTGATCCCCGAGTTCATCGGCCGTCTGCCGGTGGTCGCGACTCTGACCGAGCTGGACGAGTCTGCCCTTATCCAGATCCTGAAAGAGCCGAAAAACGCGCTGACCAAACAGTACGCGGCGTTGTTCGATCTGGAAGGGGTCGAGCTGGAGTTCCGTGACGACGCACTCAACGCCATTGCCTGCAAGGCGATGGAGCGTAAAACCGGTGCTCGTGGTCTGCGTTCCATCGTGGAAGCTGTGCTGCTGGATACCATGTATGATCTGCCTTCTCTGGAAGGGGTCAGCAAGGTGGTGATCGACGAAACCGTGATCAAAGGGGACTCTGCGCCCTTGATGATCTACGAAAATCCCGAAACCCAGGCTGCTGCATCAGAGTAAATGTCTGATTTTTAATCAAATGGAAGGGGCTTTTTGCCCCTTTCATGCTTTTTACGGTTTCGGCGATTGAATCTCATCTTAGCGCCCCCATATACTCAGCCAAGCGCTTTGCCAACGGTATAACAAGCCGAGAGGACATATATGAACCTAGAGCGTTCAGAACGCATCGAGATTCCCGTCCTGCCTCTTCGTGACGTGGTGGTTTATCCCCACATGGTCATTCCACTCTTTGTGGGGCGGGAAAAATCCATTCGCTGTCTGGAAGCGGCCATGGAGCAGGACAAGAAAGTTCTGCTGGTGGCCCAGAAGGATGCGTCAACCGATGAGCCAACGGTGGAGGAGATCTTCACCGTCGGGACAGTGGCCAATATTCTGCAGATGCTCAAGCTGCCGGACGGCACCGTCAAGGTGCTGGTAGAGGGTGGGCAGCGTGCCCGCCTGGAGCGGATGATCGACGACAAGGATTTCTTTGTCTGCGAGGCTCAGTACATTCCCTCCCAAGCCATTGGGGAGAAGGATCAGGAAGTGCTGGTTCGCTCCGCCATCGGCCAGTTTGAAGGCTATATCAAGCTCAACAAGAAGATCCCGCCCGAGGTGCTCACCTCGATCTCTGCGATCGACGATGCTGCGCGTCTGGCCGATACCATGGCGGCCCACATGCCGCTCAAGCTGGAAGACAAGCAGAAGGTGCTGGAGATCGTCTCGGTCTCCGAGCGCATCGAGTTCCTGATGGCGATGATGGAGTCGGAAATTGACCTGCTGCAGGTCGAGAAGCGCATCCGTACTCGCGTCAAGAAGCAGATGGAAAAGAGCCAGCGCGAGTATTACCTCAACGAGCAGATGAAGGCCATCCAGAAAGAGCTGGGTGAGCTGGAAGATAGCCCGGATGAGTTTGAAGCCCTCAATCGCAAGATTGAAGAGGCTGGCATGCCGGAAGATGCCCGTGAAAAGGCCCAGGCCGAGCTTGCCAAGCTGAAGATGATGTCTCCCATGTCCGCCGAGGCTACCGTGGTTCGCAGCTATGTGGACTGGATGGTACAGGTGCCGTGGAAGGCGCGATCCAAGGTCAAAAAAGACCTTGGCAAGGCGCAAGAGGTGCTGGATGCCGATCACTATGGCCTCGAGAAGGTCAAGGATCGCATCCTCGAATATCTGGCGGTACAGGCACGGGTGAACAAGCTCAAGGGCCCCATCCTCTGTCTGGTTGGGCCCCCAGGTGTGGGCAAGACCTCGCTGGGCCAATCCATTGCCAAGGCGACGGGTCGCAAATATGTGCGGATGGCCCTCGGTGGGGTGCGTGACGAAGCGGAGATCCGCGGTCACCGCCGTACCTATATCGGTTCCATGCCCGGCAAGCTCATCCAGAAGATGGCGAAAGTCGGCGTCAAGAACCCGCTGTTCCTGCTCGACGAGATCGACAAGATGAGCTCGGACATGCGTGGCGATCCCGCATCCGCCTTGCTGGAAGTGCTGGATCCGGAACAGAACAACAGCTTCAACGATCACTATCTGGAAGTGGATTATGACCTGTCGGACGTCATGTTCGTGGCCACCTCCAACTCCATGAACATTCCGGGTCCGTTGCTGGACCGGATGGAAGTGATCCGTCTCTCCGGTTACACCGAAGATGAGAAGCTCAACATTGCCAAGCAGCATCTGGTTGCCAAGCAGATCCAGCGCAACGGCCTGAAAGAGTCCGAGATCACCATCGAAGATTCTGCCCTGGTCGGAGTGATCCGCTACTACACCCGCGAGGCGGGGGTGCGGAGTCTGGAGCGCGAGATCTCCAAGATTTGTCGCAAGGCGGTCAAGCGCATCCTGCTGGACAAGAGCATCAAGCACGTTCAGGTTAATCAGGAGAACCTCAAGGAGTTCCTCGGGGTGCAGCGTTTCGATTACGGCAAGGCCACCGACCAGAATCAAGTGGGTCAGGTGTGTGGTCTGGCGTGGACCGAAGTGGGGGGCGATCTGCTCACCATCGAGACCACCAACATGCCGGGCAAGGGCAAGCTCACTTATACCGGTTCCCTCGGTGACGTGATGCAGGAGTCCATCCAGGCGGCCATGACGGTCGTAAGAGCCCGTGCCGAGAAGCTGCGCATCAATGCCGACTTCTACGAGAAGCGCGATATCCACGTGCACGTACCGGAAGGGGCTACCCCGAAAGATGGTCCGAGCGCCGGTATCGCCATGTGTACTGCCCTGGTCTCCAGCTTGACCGGTAATCCGGTTCGTGCTGATGTGGCGATGACAGGGGAGATCACCTTGCGCGGCGAAGTGCTGCCTATCGGTGGTCTCAAGGAGAAGTTGCTGGCAGCCCATCGTGGCGGCATCAAGCGAGTGCTTATTCCGAAAGAGAACGAGCGTGACCTTGAGGAGATCCCGGCAAACGTCAAACAAGACCTTGAAATTTATCCGGTTCGCTGGATTGACGAGGTGCTGGAATTGGCGTTGCAGGACAATCCACAGGGGTTTGAGCGCGTTTCTGTCGTGTAAATGTTGATGCGCCGCAAATTTGGCGCATTCGGCGGGTGGTTAAGGCTTGCATGCGCCCGATAACGGAAGTAGCCTTGACCACCGATCGGGTACTCGTGATGAGTCGCAATGCGTTGTGTGGCGCGGGTTTGCGCCAGATTGTCACTTGCAACTGATCAGGAGGCTTGCTATAAAACCTCCACTTGTTGTGGCCAGGGAAATCAGCGCCGCAGCGGTGTTTGATAAAAGGGGAATATAAGAGTGAATAAATCTCAACTGATTGACAAGATTGCAGACGGTGCCGATATCTCCAAAGCTGCCGCTGGCCGTGCGTTGGATGCCTTCATTGATGCTGTTGGTGAAGCGCTGAAAGAGGGTGACCAGGTTGCTCTGGTTGGTTTCGGTACTTTCGCTGTACGCGAGCGTGCTGCCCGTTCAGGCCGTAACCCGCAGACTGGCGCGACCATCGAAATCGCTGCTGGTAAAGTTCCTGCCTTCAAAGCCGGTAAGGCCCTGAAAGACGCTGTTAACTAAGTCGGTCGCTGATATCCGTCGGCTACCGTCCTTGGTCGCAGACCAGACAAGTTAGAGAGTCTTCTCTCATACTGATTGACCAAGGCGCATCGCAATCGGTGCGCCTTTTTATTGTTTACGCCCATCGAGTTCGGGAGCATAAGTACAAACATGATGTTGGATAAACTACGCGAAGGGGCGCAGGGCAAGGTAGCCAAGGTTATCTTGGGCCTGATCATCCTCTCCTTTGCCTTGGCTGGTGTAGGTAGTTACCTGAACGGCCCGGCCCGTACCGCCCCCGCCACCGTCAATGGCACCGAGATCAGTGCTGCGGCACTGGAAAATGCCTACCGTAACGAGCGCGCCCGCATGGAATCCCAGATGGGAGAGGCATTCAGCCAGCTGGCCGCGAACCCCGATTACATGAAACAGTTCCGTCGCGGTGTGCTGGATCGCCTGATCGATCAGGCGCTGCTGGACAGCAAGGCCCGTGAACTGGGTCTGCGTATCAGTGACGAACAGATCAAGCAAGCCATCGTGGCCATGCCGGAGTTTGCCGAGAACGGCAAGTTCAACAATGACCGCTATCTGCAACTGATCCGTCGTGCCGGCATGACTCCTGAAATGTTCCGTGACTCCCTGCGTCAGGACATGGTACGTCAACAGTTGATGAGCGCTCTGCTGGGCACCGAATTCTCCCTCAAGGGTGAAGCGGAGCAGCTCGACAAGCTCTACAACCAGACTCGCGATCTGCGTCTGGTGCGTCTGGCTGCTGCCAACTACATGGCTGACGTTCAGGTCTCCGACAACGAGCTGGAGCAGTACTACAAGACCAATGGCGCCCGTTTCATGAACGACGAACAGGTCAAGGTCGACTATCTGCTGCTGGACGCTGCCAACCTCGCCAAAGATATCAAGGTCACCGAGCAGGATGCCCAGGATTACTACGATCAGCACCAGGATCTGTTCCAGCGTGCCGAGCGTCGCCACGTGGCTCACATCCTGATCCCGTTTGGCAAGGACGAGAAAGCGGCCGAGCAGAAAGCAGAAGCCGTGCTGGCCAAAGCCAAGGCGGGTGATGATTTCGCTGCGCTGGCCAAGGCTGACTCTTCCGATACCTTCTCTGCCAAAAAAGGCGGCGAGCTGGACTGGTTCGAGAAAGGGGTGATGGATCCGGCCTTCGAGAAAGCCGCGTTCGCCCTGAACAAGGCTGGCGATCTCTCCACCGTGGTGAAGAGCCCGTTCGGTTTCCACATCATCAAGCTGCTGGGGGTTGAATCAGCCCAGACCAAGCCGTTTGCCGATGTGAAAGAAGAGACCATCACTCGTCTGCAATCTGAGAAGGCCAAGGAGAAGTTCTTCGCCGATCAGCAGAAGATGGCTGACAACAGCTTCGAAAACCCGGACTCGCTGGATCTGACCGCTGATGCCATGGGGATGAAGGTTCAATCTTCCGATTTCTTCACCCAGGCGACTGCTCCGGCTCCGCTGAACGATCCCAAGGTGCTCTCCGTGGCGTTCTCCGAACAGCTGCGCGATGACAACACCAACTCCGACGTGATCGAGCTGGCTGACGGCAAGGCGCTGGTGCTGCACATAACTGGTCACAAGCCCAAAGCGGTCAAGCCGCTGGCCGAGGTGAAAGAGCAGGTGATTGCCGCCATCAAGCATGACAAGGCCAGTGAAGTGGCCCGTGGCAAGGCCCAGGGCCTGCTAGACAAGCTGAAGGTCGGTGAGAGCATCACCGCCGATCTGACTGCACTGGGTCTGAAAGTGGAGACCCACAAAGGGGTTGCCCGCTTCGATCGCGAGCTGGATCAGAACCTGATTGCCCAGGCGTTCACACTGCCCCATCCGATCGACGGCAAGCCGAGCGTGGCTCTGGTTGCCGAGACCAATGGTGACCGCGTTGTGGTTGCTCTGGACAAGGTCAACGTCCCTGCCGCCGCATCCGGCATGGCCGCCATGCTGCAAGCTCAGCTGGGTCAGGGCAAAGCCCAGGTGGATTACAAGTCTCTGATCGACGAGCTGCGCAAAGCGGCCAAGATCGAGTACTTCACCAGTGTGGAAGCGACCGTCGAGTAATCGGCACTACGCAACCCATTGAAAACGGCTCCTTGATGGAGCCGTTTTTTTTATCTGTGGGCAAGAGGAGGAGACTCAAGTTCTGTGCTCTGTGCTCTGTGCTCTGTGCTCTGTGCTCTGTGCTCTGTGCTCTGTTCTGTGGCGTGTAGTCACACCGCGGTTATACGCCATCTCAGTCGTCTAAAAACGGGATATAAAAAAACCGGCACCTGAGTGCCGGTTTTTCATTGCGAACTTACGCAGGAGCGGGGTTATACCACGCCCTGGGTGCGCAGGTAATCCTCGTACGTGCCGCCGAAGTCGCGGATGCCATCTTCGGTCAGTTCCAGGATACGGGTCGCCAGGGAGGAGACGAACTCGCGGTCGTGGGAGACGAAGATCAGGGTCCCCTGGTAGAGCTCCAGCGCCATGTTCAAGGATTCGATGGATTCCATGTCCAGGTGGTTGGTCGGCTCATCCATGATCAGGATGTTGGGGCGCTGCATCATCAGCTTGCCGAACAGCATGCGACCCTGCTCACCACCGGAGAGCACCTTGACCGGCTTCTTGATGTCGTCCTGAGAGAAGAGCAGACGGCCCAGTATGGAGCGTACAGCCTGCTCGTCTTCGTTCTCCTGTTTCCACTGGGCCATCCAGTCGAACACGTTGAGATCAGTGTCGAAGTCTTCGGCGTGATCCTGAGCGTAGTAACCGATCTGGGCGTTCTCGGACCACTTGATGGTGCCGGTATCCGGTGCCAGTGCGCCGACAAGAGTCTTGATCAGGGTCGATTTACCGATACCGTTGGTACCCAGAATGGCGACCTTCTCGCCCACTTCCATCATCATGTTGAGGCCCTTGAACAGGGGACCGTCGCCATAACCCTTGGATACACCTTCCACTTCCAGGATGTTGCGATAGAGCTTTTTGTCCTGCTCGAAGCGGATGAAGGGGTTCTGGCGGCTGGAGACCTTGACGTCCTCAATCTTGATCTTGTCGATCTGCTTGAGACGGGAGGTCGCCTGACGGGACTTGGAGGCGTTGGCGCTGAAACGGGAGACGAAGGATTGCAGATCGGCGATCTGGGCCTTCTTCTTGGCGTTGTCGGCCAGCAGACGCTCGCGCGCCTGGGTGGCGGCCAGCATGTAGTCGTCGTAGTTGCCCGGGTAGACGCGCAGCTCGCCGTAGTCCAGATCCGCCATGTGGGTACAGACGGAGTTCAGGAAGTGACGGTCGTGAGAGATGATGATCATGGTGCTTTCACGTTCGTTGAGCACCTGCTCCAGCCAGCGAATGGTGTTGATATCCAGGTTGTTGGTCGGTTCGTCCAGCAACAGGATATCGGGGTTGGAGAACAGCGCCTGTGCCAGCAGCACCCGCAGTTTCCAGCCCGGCGCCACTTCGCTCATCGGGCCGCTGTGCTGCTCAAGGGGAATGCCGACACCCAGCAGCAGCTCGCCTGCGCGCGCTTCGGCTGTGTAGCCGTCATATTCGGCGACTAGACCTTCCAGCTCGGCGGCCTTCATATAGTCTTCGTCGGTGGCTTCGAGGTTGGCGTAGATGGCATCGCGCTCGGCGATGGCTGCCCACAGCTCGGTGTGGCCCATCATGACCACGTCCAGTACGCGCATATCTTCGTAGGCGAACTGATCCTGACGCAGCTTACCGATGCGCTCGTTGACGTCCAGGCTCACATTACCGCCAGTGGGCTCCAGATCACCGCCGAGGATCTTCATAAAGGTGGACTTGCCACAGCCGTTGGCGCCGATAAGGCCATAGCGGTTGCCGCCGCCAAACTTGACGTTGATGTTCTCAAACAGCGGCTTGGCGCCGAACTGCATGGTGATGTTGTTGCTGCTTAACAAGGTATGTGTCCCGATTGGTCTGTCAAATGGCGCGCATTATGGCACAGATCCCCCGAAAGTTTTAGCGAGAAGTGTGATCTTGATCGGGGCAAGCGGGGCGTGCAGCCGATTGATGGGCAATAAAAAAGCCGGCGCGAAGCCGGCTTGGAAGGATGAACTTGATCTGTTAGTGGGAGGTGGCGCCAGAGGCCCCCAGCCCGGTTTGGGAGCGAACGAACTGCGGCAGGAACTTGGCATGCTCGTCGGCGGCGTTCTGGGAGCTGTCGGTGATGGAGAAGAACCAGATCCCGACGAAGGCCAACCCCATGGAGAAGAGGGCAGGGTATTCGTAGGGGAAGATGGCCTGGGCATGGCCCAGCACTTTCACCCACACGGTCGGACCCAGGATCATCAGGGTCACGGCGCTCACCAGTCCCAGCCAGCCACCGTAGACGGCGCCACGGGTTGTCAGGCGTGACCAGAACATGGAGAGGAACAGTACCGGGAAGTTGCAGCTGGCGGCGATGGAGAAGGCCAGACCGACCATGAAGGCGATGTTCTGCTTCTCGAACAGGATCCCCAGACCAATGGCAACTACGCCCAGCACCAGAGTCGTCATTTTGGAAACGCGCAGTTCATCGGTCTCGTTGGCCTTGCCCTTCTTCAACACGCTGGCATAGAGGTCATGGGAGACCGCAGAGGCACCGGCCAGGGTCAATCCGGCAACTACCGCCAGAATGGTGGCAAATGCCACGGCGGATATGAAGCCGAGGAACAGGCTGCCACCGACCGCATTGGCCAGATGGACGGCCGCCATGTTGGTGCCGCCCAGCAGGGCGCCGGTGGCGTCCTTGAAGGCCGGGTTGGTGCTCACCAGCAAGATGGCGCCAAAGCCGATGATGAAGGTGAGGATGTAGAAGTAGCCGATAAAGCCGGTGGCGTAGAACACCGATTTACGCGCCTCTTTGGCATCGCTTACGGTGAAGAAACGCATCAGGATATGGGGCAGACCGGCGGTACCGAACATCAATGCTAGACCGAGCGAGATGGCGGAGATGGGGTCAGCAACCAGGCCTCCCGGGCTCATGATGGCAATCCCTTTTTCGTGCACCTTGACCGCTTCGCTAAACAGGGCACCGATATCGAAGTTGACCGATTTCATGACCATGATGGCCATGAAGCTGGCACCGGAGAGCAGCATCACAGCCTTGATGATCTGCACCCAGGTAGTGGCCAGCATGCCGCCAAACAGCACGTAGAGCACCATCAGGATACCGACCAGCACCACGGCCACATGGTATTGCAGGCCAAACAGCAGCTCGATCAGTTTGCCGGCACCGACCATCTGGGCGATCAGGTAGAGGGCGACCACCACCAGCGAACCACAGGCGGAGAGGGTACGCACTTCAGTCTGCTTGAGACGATAGGAGGCGACATCGGCAAAGGTATATTTGCCGAGGTTGCGCAGCCGCTCGGCGATCAGGAACAGAATGATGGGCCAGCCCACCAGAAAGCCGATGGAGTAAATCAGGCCATCGTAGCCGGAGGTGTAGACCAGCGCGGAGATCCCGAGGAAGGAGGCGGCGGACATATAGTCACCGGCGATGGCCAGACCGTTCTGGAAGCCGGTGATACGGCCACCGGCCGCATAGTAGTCAGAAGCCGAGCGGTTGCGCTTGGAGGCCCAGTAGGTGATGAACAGGGTGGCGGCCACAAAGACTACGAACATCACGATGGCCGATACATTGAGGGGTTGGCGTTGTACCTCGCCGGTCAGCGCATCCGCTGCCAGCAGGGGGGAGGAGGCCAGTGAGGCCAACAGCAGCCACTTGCCTTTCATGCTTTTTGCGCTCATGACTGCACTCCCTTGAGGATTTTCTGATTCAGCTCGTCAAACTCGCCGTTGGCCCGAAACACATAGATGCCGGTCAACACGAAGGAGGAGAGGATCAGTCCCACCCCGACCGGAATGCCACGGGTGACGGTGGTACTGTCGCTGAGCGGGGTGCCCAGCCAACCGGGGGCAAAGGCGATGAGCAGAATAAACGCCAGGTAGAGTCCCAGCATCAGAGCCGAGAGGGCCCAGGCAAAACGCTGGCGCTTGGCGACCAGCTCCTGGAAGTTGGGATCTTGCTGGATCCTCAGATAGCTTTGCTGTTCCATTGCAGTTCTCCATGACATGAGTGTCAGCGGTGGATGGGGTAACCCCGACGAGCAGGCAATCTGCTCATGTAAGCAAAATGTGAATTAAATGTTATTTGTCGACAATTAGACTTTGGGATAAGCCAGCGGCGAGCCGCAGATCAGGCGCAGGTAGATAAGCGCGGCCGTGGTGGCATCGGCAAGGGCATCGTGGGCGGGCAGGGATGGCAGTTCAAGGTGGCTGCAGATGGCGTTCAAGTGGAGGTCAATGGCCGCATCGGGATAGCGGCGATAGAGGTGGTCGTGATAGAGCTGGCTCACCTCGATCCCTCGCTGGGGCAGGGTCAATCCCCACAATTTCTGGCAGGCGAGATTGAGAATGCGCAGGTCATAGGCGATGTGATAGCCCACCAGTTCACGGGGGCCGATAAAGTCGAGCAGCAAGCGCAGCGCGGCTTCCAGCTCCATTCCCTGTTGCAGATCCTGATGGCGCAGACCGTGGATCACCACTGATTGGCCGGTCAGGCTGGCCGGTGGCTGCACCTTGATGGCGAGGGCCTCGCCGGTCAGCAGCCGGTTACCCTGAATGCGCACCGCCCCGATGGAGACGATCTCTGCCTGCTCGGGATCGAGACTGGTGGTCTCGAAATCGAGGGCGACCCGTTCATCTTTCGGTGGGGTGGCAAAGAGCGGCGCGAACTCGCCCGTTCGGAACGCGCGGCCATACAAGTAGCGTCGAGCGCGGCTCAACATGGCTATTGTCTCAGACGAAAGTGCAAGGTGAGCCACTGCTGGAACTTCTTCACCTGATGCAGCGCCTGGCGCAGCAGATCCCGCTCGCTGTGGCTGAGCTCGCTTGTCTGCACCCGACTATTGCCCCCCTTGAGCTGGCTGCGCAGCCTAAGCCGGATAAAGAGCCGGAACGCCTCCGCCAGATTGCTACCATAGTCGGCACTGAGCCGATCGGCGGCCACCAGCGCATCGATACGCCCCAGGGTTGAGGTCTCCAGAATGCCTGCCTCAAGGGCCAACATGCGGATGCCGTGTACCAGCGGGAACAGGCCGCCCCGCTTCAGATCCAGCCCTTCCGGTGGCTGCTCCAGCCTGCCAAACAGGGTGAGCGGGGCATGGAAGGCCACTGCCGGTCGCACCATCTCCGCCAGCAGATCCCGTCTGTCCGCCAACTGCTCGCGCAGCGCTCTGGCAACCGGCAGATGCAGTTGGCGATCTCCCGCGATGGGGTGGGCGTCAGCAAGGGTGGCGAGCCAGAGCAGCTCCTCCTCACTGGCCGTGGTGCAGGCGCTGGCAATGGCGCTTTGCCACTCATCGCCTGTTTTTACCCAGGCCGGATTGTTCACCATCACCTGCCCGGGGCAGAGGGGGTAGCCGAGTCGCTCCAGCAGGGCGCTGAATTCGGCCAGATCGGCAGCCTGGGTGGGCCATGCCAGCCCCTCTGGCAGGATCAGGGCGTTGTCCTGATCGGTTTTGAGGATCTGCTCGCCGCGCCCCTCCGAGCCCAGCATCAGCAGACAGACCTTATCCTGCACCTCGGGGGGGATCACCAGCGCAAAGGCTTTGGCGATCAGCTGTTCGTTGATCGTGGCGATGAGCTTCATCAAAAAGGCGGTGTGGATCCCCTGGGCAAACAGCGAGCGGGTCAATTGCTGCTGCTCGCGGGCCACCGCCTCCAGTGCGGGCAGGCTGTCGGCGCGGGCGATACGCAACGTCAGCACGTGGGAGTGGGTCGAGAAGAGCCCCAGCACCTGAGTCAGTTGCAGGATCCCCGCCACCTCGTTGCCACGCCACACCACCAGTCGCTTGATGCGATGGCGGGTCATCAGCAGCAGGGCATCAAACAGATAGCTCTCCAGCGGCAGACCAATCAGCGGCGTGGGGGTCAGCACCGAGAGGGGCGCCGTCAGCGGCAATCCCTTGAGGGTCAGGGCGTGGAGCAAGGTCTTGCGGGTTGCCAGCGTGAGGGAGCCGTCGTGGGCGGGGTAGAGCAGGCAATCGGTCCCCTTGCTCACCATGGCTTCGGTGGCCGCCAGCAGTGATAGCTTGCTGTCGACGATAAGCGGTGCCTGCAGGTGGCCGGGTTCGATGCGGGTCAGGATAAACTCCGCCAGATTCTTCTGCCCCAGTTGTTCGCGTTGCTCCTGTTGGCGCTGGCGCTCGGCCAGATTGGCGGTGAAGTAGCTGGCAAACTGCGGATCCTGCTCACAGAGCGTCAGAAAGGTGTGGCGAGGGATGAGCTGGCAGAGGCTGTCTTCCAGTGCGGTGAAGCGGTGGCGGCAGCGGCCGTCAAACTGGGCGCGCACATCGAACAGGTCATCGACCCCGTAATCACCAAACTGGTGGTGAGGGGCAGACTCTTCCACCGCCCCCTTGATGATGAGATAGAGGCCGGGAGGCTCGTCCCCCTCTTTTAGCAGCAGATCCCCGGCCCGAAAATAGCAGAGCGAGAGGTGACGGGAGAGTCGCTCGCGGGCCTCCTCGCCCAGTCGGTCGAACGGTGGTCTGGCAAAATTGAACAGGGTTGACATGACAGCGTCCTCTGCTGGCTTGCGGCACTCATGCAGCTCTCAGTGTGACAAAGGGAGGGGGAGGCGACCAGCCGACTTTAGTCTCAGCTGTACCACCTGTTCACACTCTGATAACGTGGTGGTATGACCAGTGAGTCAGTTTCAGGGATCAAGGAGAGGACAAGGGAGATGGAAAAACCAAGGATCAAGTGCGAGATCCACGACGGGATTGCCGAAGTGATGTTGACTCGGGGGGATAAACTCAATGCGCTGGATCGCGCCATGTTCAGTGCCATCGACGAGACGCTGACGCAGCTCGCCCGGCACAAGGGGCTGCGGGCGGTGATCCTGCATGGCGAGGGGCGGGCCTTCTGCGCCGGGCTGGATGTGAAGTCCATGCTCAAGCAGCCAGTGGCGGCGCTCGATATTCTCAAGCGCGAGGCGGACGAGGCGACCAATCTGGCCCAGCGGGTTGCTTATGGCTGGCACCAGCTGCCGGTGCCGGTGATTGCGGTGACCCAGGGAGTCTGTTTTGGCGGTGGCTTGCAGATTGCGCTCGGCGCCGATTTTCGCTTCAGCACCCCCGATTGCCGCTTCTCGGTGATGGAGATCAAGTGGGGCATCATCCCCGATATGAGCGGCAGCGTTACCATGCGCAACTTGATGGGGCTGGATACCGCCATGGAGCTGGCCATGAGCGGGCGCGAGCTGGATGCCGTCGAGGCCAAATCCCTCGGGATGGTGAGCCGGGTCTGCGCCGATCCGCTGGTGGAGGCGCGCGAGTTTGCCCGCACCCTTATCACCAAATCGCCCGATGCACTGGCGGGGATCAAGCAGCTCTACAGCCAGGCCTGGGCCCGCAGCGATGAGGCGATGCTCAAAGAGGAGACCCGCCTGCAAAAGCAGATCCTGGGGCGACCCAATCAGTGGCGGGCCACCCTTAACAGCCTGTTTCGCTGGCGGCTGCCCTTCGGGCCGCGCCGCAATCCGCTCTGACTGCGAGCTGCACGAGCGATCTATGGTATGCCCGATTACCTGGGCGGCCTGCAGTCGGCTCTGCTTAACCAGGATGCCACCCTGTTTCGGCGCAAATACTTCCTCAACGGCGCCCACATGGGCTTCATCTTCTACGCCACCGACCCGAACATGGACGACGACACCGAGGAGGAGATGAAGGAGATGATCGCGAGCAGCAAGGGGGTGGGGAACTTCCGCTCCATGTTTGTGAACATCCCGGACGGCAAGCCAGATGGCATCAAGCTGATACCAGTGGGGGATATTGCCACCAAGGATGAGTTTGCGGCCATCAAGGGGATCACCGCCCAGGATGTACTGACCAGCCACCGCTTCCCAGCGGCGCTGGCCGGCATTATTCCGACCAATGGCGGGGGAGGGCTCGGGGATCCCGAGAAGTACGATGCCACCTATGCCCGCAACGAGGTGCTGCCGCTGTGCGAGCTTATCCAGGATGCCATTAACAGCGCGGGACTCCCTCGCTCCCTCTGGGTCGATTTTCGGGAGAATATCGGTTCAACTGTATAAACAAACAGTGTCTGCTGTGGCAAGATAGGCTGTTGATTTGGATAGAAAAGGGGGCGTAATGCGGGTTTATTGCAAAGTGTGTGGCCAGCGGGGCCGCATTACCAAGACCAACCGACTGAGCGATGATGTCACGGATCTCTATTGCCAGTGCACCGATGCCGAGTGTGGCCACAGCTGGGTGGCCACCCTGTCGTTCGCCCACACCCTAAGCCCCTCAGCCAAGACCATCAACCAACTGGTGCTGAGCTTAATGGGGTCGCTGACGCCAGAGGGGCGGCAGTTGGTATTGAAAGAATTGAGGGGGTGATAACCCCCTAATAATATTAATTAACCATTGAAATTAAGTGCCGCTAATTTTTTTTCTGCAAAATCTCCCATCAAAAATCTTTTTGTTGTAAAAAAACTGGGCCATTTAGATGAGAACCACATTTTGAAGTTGTTTTCAAAAAATAATACATCTTGCTTACTTCTAGCAATTAGCACTCGCCTATAATAGTCATCACAAATCATCTTACGCCTTTTAGTCAGCCTAGTGCAATTTAAGTTAAAAACATTAATCGTATTCTGAACGAGTTCCTCAACACTTTGATGAACGTTGTGTGCTGGAGTATATAGTGAGCAGTTATTAGTATTCGGATGAATTTTCCCGTCTTTTTTGTTAACAACGAAAAGCGATTCTTTAATTATTTCAAGAGGGTTTAATACTAGCCCAACACAATTTTTGGAAATGACTCCACCTTCTTCCAATCTATTTTTATGAGCATCGCATGAGAGTCTGTCACTCGGTTCAAGACTCGCATCGGAGTTGGTTTCTGATTCTGAATCGGTATTTCCTTTTTCACCACCAAGACATACACCAATGATATTGGTCCACTCTAGATCTAGGTTTGTGGTGGCTTGAGTGTCACCTTTAGAGTGAAAATGCTCCAACCTTTTCATACTATTATCTATATCTTTCAGTGGTACTTCACAATAGGCGCACAGCTCACCTTGATCAGCAAAAATTATTTTTTTTACTGTTCTATAAGATCGTCTACTTCTATGTTTTCTAAACTCACCCCATTTCCCGTTAGGGTTGTTTTCTCTATAGCTAGATAGCGCTTGAGGTTCGGCTGATTTATTTATTTTTTTCATTGAGAACCTCCAGTTCCCACTTCCGAGCTTCAATATAAAGGTCTAGTTCGTTTATTTCATCGTCTTCATCGGTGAAGTTATTTTCTAATTCCTTTCTCAATGAAATTGCAAGCGGACTATCCCATTTGTCATTGTAAACCAAATCCTTGTATTGATTTAGTTTTTTGGTTTCATCTAATTCTGAATATCTGTCGTCAACATAAAAATTTTCATTCATTACTCGTGATGCTTTTGCTCCTAATGTGCCTTTTATGGAGTTTCTTATCCCTCCATCTTGGAGTATTTTGACTGAGTCATGGTGTACGGTAGATATCACGATCGGGCTATGTGTTGTCAAAATAAACTGTATATTTGGGAATGTATTAGTCAGTTTAGGAATCACACTCTGTTGCCATTTCGGGTGCAGATGTAGATCAATCTCATCAATAAGAACTATTCCGTGACCATTAAGTGGCGAATCATTTGAGTTTGAAGTCGCAGCTGGGTTTAATAAAACCAACCGTCTTGCTATATCGCCAATTAAAGATATTAATGTTTTTTCACCTTGTGAAAGACTATTGATGCTTATAGTCGTTTTTTCCCCATTCGGATTGATTTTATCTGCTACAAGATCAAATTCTGGGATTTTTTCTATTCTTAGATTGCTAATACTAGGCAGGAATTCGTATATTGCTTTTGCAACAAAGTCTAATGTATGTTTATATTTTATTTTGTCTTCTGATGTATTTTCAATAGTGTTAATTTGTTTTGTTATGCTGGATATACTCGCCTTAAGCATATTAATGGAGTTGGTGAAAACATCGCCAGCTGACTGCAACTCTTTGTTTTTAATTAGTTTTTTTAGGTGCTCATAGTCATTTTTTAAAGATGCCCTTCTTTGGATAAGTTCATTAAGCTCTGTGCCTACATGACCGATAATATCGTCAATATACCTAAACCAACTTATAAAAAGTTCAAAGCTATTCTTTTCTGATAATGCCAATGCATAGCCATCATACTTACTCCATGTTTTATTTTTAAATGTTGACTGTATTACTCTTTCCGCATCTGAACGACTCATTGTAACTGAACGCTCAACAGGATAATAAGCAACAAGCGGTAATCCTAGATCTGTTTTTCTTGAGTTAATAACTCTATATATATAAGTAAGCGTGGATAATTCGGAGTGATCGCTATATGACTTTAAATCAGTACCAGTAATTGCTTGATTAAGTTCACTAATATAGTAATTACTATCATCAAGCTGATAAGTACATTTTATTGATGAGGTAGAAACTCCTTGACCTTTTCGTATATCGTTTATATCAATAGTTGTTCCTGCACTGAAATTTTTATTATCTGACTCAATGCCTCGTCGGATCAAGTTCAACGATTTGAGTATGGCATCAAGAATGGTTGTTTTCCCTGTACCATTGTTACCAACCAAAACTGTTATATTGTTATGATTTGATGTTTTTAATTCAATGTTGGTTATTCCTCGGAGATTAATTATCTTGACATCTCTGAGTTTTAGCTTCATTTTCTCACTGAGAAAGATTTTCTCAAGTTTTTGAGTGTACTGCTCAGCTATTTCATCATCTTGTTGAACGAACTTACCTTGCCTGTAATATTTTGCAAGCCTAGCTATAGAAGATAAGTCATTTTTTTCCGACTTAATTATGAGATCTCTAATTGATTTAGATTTTCTTATATCAGTCATTTTAACTCTCGCTTGATCAAGTCTTTCACAAATGAACTTCCATATTTATTTGCTATCTTATCTAGGAAGTTAGCATCGATACTCCTGCAGAATGAAATCAACCCTAAAAGATGGTTCATTCGTTCATCATCCAAATTACCAAGGGTTGCTTGGTGGATTAGATGGTATATATATTTTTTGCGCGCCCTGCCTATTGATAGTTGCTTATCATTGGTTATGGTTATACCAGTAACATGACGGTTGTGTGCTTTAGAAGAAAAAACAGTCTTCTGCTCATTAATTGTCATTGCGCCAGAAAACTCTTCCTGTAGTAAAATTTTTACTATATGCGGCAAATTGAATAATATGTTTTTTTTCTTTGTTGAAAATGTTAAATCGTCTGCATACCTACTATAAGAAATACCTAGCTTATCGCAAACACTAGAAAGTTTACTGTCGAATGAGAACATTACTATATTTGAGATAAATGGCGATGTTGGGGCCCCAACACTAAGGATTAATTTCCCATCCTTTTTTTTGCTTGGGTTCCAGAAGATGAGCCTCTCAATTGTCTTTTGATGGATTTTGGGAAGCATAATATCTTGCTTGTTCAAAGATGACCAAAAAAGTTCAGGTTTAATGCTGTTAAAAAAATTATTTATATCCATTTTCAATAGATATTTATTTTTTTTGTGAACAGTTGCATTGGTGATGATACTACGGCCTTTGACATATGCGTGAACGTTGTCGTGGATTTTTACACTAGGTTCTAGCAATTGCAGGATTAGCCGCTGGATAAGCTTAAGGGGTTTAGCTGGATGGGCAATGATACGATATCCCGAGCGTCTTTTCGGGATTGCATATACTTTGTACATGTAAGGAGCTTTATGAGAGAGAATCGTTAGCTCTGGGCGGCTTAACTTGGACTCCTTGATGATTTTTTCGATCAAAAGCATGCGCTTATCTCATCGCCTTAGAAAGGTATAAATAAAAAGCCTAAGAGCTATGCTCTTAGGCTTCGTTGCTCTTTACTAGAGGCCGCGAAAGCATCGCATTCCTAGACAAGCGAAGCGGATCTAGGAATGCGATGCTTTCGCAACCTCAGATCCGTTCAATAAGTTAGAGTCTGGCTAAACACCCGACTAGACTAATCACGTTAGTCTGCACACTAAAGAGCAAAGTAAGTCTATGTCAATCACTCTACATTTACAATCCTCCACTTGGACAAGTGGTTAGTGGCTTGTTCATCTACAATCTCTCATGTTTTTCAAGTGAACTTCAACGTGCTCACATATTGGCAATAATCAGACGCTACTTAGTAGTACAGTGCCGATTGACGGTTCGCTTTCTGTTTATCCCCGAGCCTAGTTCTCGCGCTAACCGTGTTCTTCCTCAACATAGGCGTGTCCAGCTTTTCCAGTTCTGCCCACATGTGTGACTGATAGGGCTGTGGCAGCATCTCGATCCAGTGGTGTGCACCGGTGTGGCCTTGTGCCTCATAGACCTTGCCGCACAGCTCAACCAGCATCGGCCAGTCCGGATCGTCTTCCGGTACCGCGTACTCCCCCGGTGTCAGAATAGTTGTCGCCTAATCTGAATAATCTAAATGTGAAGACCGGGGGCGGATAAAGAGTGTCGAATGGCTCGTTATTCAAGTGAGCGCAAGGCTGCTTTGCTCAAGAAGCTGCTGCCGCCCATCAATATGTCGGTGGCCGAGTTGGCTCGGCAGGAAAACATCAGCGAGGTCACTCTGTATAATTGGCGCAAACACGCCAAAGACGGAGGGTCTCCTGTGCCCGGGGACAACAAACTGACCGATGAATGGCCCGCCGAGGCCAAGTTCGCCGTCGTGCTGGAAACCGCTGCGCTTTCCGAGATTGAACTCAGTGAGTACTGCCGCCGTAAGGGTCTCTATCCCGAGCAAGTCCAGCAATGGCGCCAAGCCTGTATTCTGGGCCAGCAATCCGCTCGTACCTTACAACAGGCGGAGAAGGCACAGGCCAAAGCGGACAAGAAGCGTATCCGGCAACTGGAGCAAGAGCTGCGGCGCAAAGACAAGGCCCTGGCCGAGGCAGCAGCTCTGCTGATATTGCAAAAAAAGCTCGATGCCTACTGGAGCAACGTCGACGAGGACAACTGACCTCGTTGCCAGAGCGGCAGCAATACGTTGCATGGTGGCGCGAAGCGCTTGAAGCTGGCGCCCGCAAGCATCCTGCGGCCGAGGTGTTGGGGCTGAGTCTGCGCACGCTCCAGCGCTGGTTGGCCGGGCCTGAGCTGAGTGCCGATAGGCGACCGGATGCGGTTCGTTCCATACCTGCTCATGCATTGAGCCCAGAGGAGCGGCAGGCCGTGCTGGACGTCTGCAATAGCCAGGAGTTCGCCTCGTTGCCGCCGAGTCAAATTGTGCCACGGCTGGCCGACCAGGGGCGCTACTTGGCCAGTGAGTCGAGCTTCTATCGCATCTTGCGGGCGGCTGACCAGCAGCACAGGCGTGGCCGGAGCCAGCCACCGCGCCATGTGCCGGTACCAACCAGCCATACCGCGACTGGGCCCAATCAAGTGTGGTCCTGGGATATCACCTACTTGCCGTCACTCGTGCGCGGCCAGTATTACTACCTCTATCTGATAGAGGACATCTACAGCCGCAAAGGGGTGGGCTGGGAAGTGCATGAGCAAGAGTGCGGTGAACGGGCGGCGGCGTTGCTGCAACGGAGCATCATCCGCGAGCAGTGCTGGAAGCAGCCGCTGGTCTTGCACTCGGACAACGGCGCGCCAATGAAGTCAGTCACGCTGCTGACCAAGATGCATGACCTGGGTGTCACGCCCTCGCGGGGACGGCCTCGGGTCAGCAACGATAATCCGTACTCGGAGTCATTGTTCAGGACGCTGAAGTACTGTCCGCAGTGGCCATCAGACGGCTTTGCCAGTCTGGAAGCGGCCAGGGAGTGGGTGCGCGACTTTATGGCCTGGTATAACGAAGAGCACCGGCATAGCCGTATCCGCTTCGTCACACCCAACGAGCGGCATCGGGGTGACGATAAAGCCCTGCTGGCGAAACGGGATGCTGTGTACCAGGCCGCCCGAGCACAACACCCAGCGAGGTGGAGTGGCAAGACGCGAGACTGGACACCTATCGGTGCCGTGATGCTAAATCCGGAGCGGCCCGAGAAACCCGAGCCGGAGCAAAAAGAGGCTGCTTAAAACAGCTTTGCGCGACAACTATCTTGAAAAACGCCG
>NZ_JBFODS010000019.1:0-44130 GCF_040908445.1 Aeromonas sp. R10-2
GGTTCATCGCGGCTTTCCGGGGAAGGCCGCCTTGATTTTCAGAAAAAAGTATTCTGAGTCCCTAAATCCATATGCCATGCGCTTTATCACTTTGATCTTGTTGTTCACCCCTTCCAGCACACTCGTGTGCATCGGGTAGTTTGCACTCGCCAGGATCCCCCGCATATATTTCGATAAATTTCGACCAAATCGTTGCAGCGGCGCTAGCCCGCTTTCCTTCACCTGCCGCATCCAGCTCCGCCATCGTCGCCATCCTTCCCACACGCTCGGCGCATACCAGATGCCCTTCAACCCCTCTTTCAGCACGTACACCATCGCCAGCGGTTGATTCGCCGCCAACAGCTCCTGCAACTTCACATCCTGTTTTTCACTCAACTTCGCCCGATTACGTAGCAGCAACCAACGCGCACTTTTGACCACTTTTCGCGCCGGTTTATCGCTTTTCAGTGCATTCGCCTGCTCCACTCGCACCCGGTCCACCACCTCTCGGCCATAGCGAGCCACCACGTGGAACAGGTCGTAGACCACCTCCGCCTGCGGGCAGTGTTGCTTCACCTCCAGGTCGAACGCCGTGTTCATGTCCATCGCCACCGCTTCAATCTGCTGGCATCGCTCGCCGAGCTGCTCGAAGAAGGGACGGATAGCGGCCCGGCTGTTGCCGTGCCCCACCCACAGGACGCGGATTCGCTCGGCATCCATGATCACGGTGGCATAGCGGTGTCCCTTGTGCAGGGCAAACTCATCCATCACCAGCCGCCGCACCTCCCCAAGTTCGATGGTGCCCACACTGGTCTGCAAACGGCGCTTGTCGATCTCCTTGATGGTGTGCCAACCGACCCCGGTGAGCTGGCTGACATGGCGGATGGGGAGGTACTGAACGAGCGCTTCAATCCAGCACTGCATGCGCCGGGTGAGGCGGGAGCCAGAGGGGAGCCAGTCGATATGTTCACTGACGCGACCACAGCGCAGACAGTCGACGCGGCGAACAGGCAGTTGTAACCAGACTTGTCGGTCAAATAGGTCTCGCTCACGCACCCGGCGGATACGTTGGTCGTGGATCAATGGCGTGGGTTGCAGGCATCGGCGACAACGGGGCAACAGGTCGGCGCGAGGCTCAAGGGTAAACAGGGTGTGATGGTTGGCAGAAAGCGCTTGGGCGATGACGGTATAACCTGGCCAGAAGGAGGCAATATCAATATGATGCACGGCGACAGCAGGGTGATGGTGGTGGTGTGTTTGGAGACAGCCAGTTTACCAGCACCCTGTCTGTCAACTTCCACTTCCCCAAGATCCCGCGAAGAACCTCTTTTTATGGCGGATAGCGGCGGATATTTGCTGCTGATAGCACCTTGATTACACAGAGGAAAAGCGTACTGACTTCAACATCGGCAAATTATTGTTTGCTTTTTATTCATTTCGAGGAGAGAATGCGCGTCGGCTAGTTAATCAGCCCTGTTTATGTTTACCCTGCAATGCTTCACCTCACGATGAATCCTGCCAGTACCCGCATAACCTTCTTCTGATTTACTCGCCTTGAGAACCGTCAGGCTGTCTGCCTGCGTTGCCCGGCTCTCACGGTGCAGACCCGATCTGCCCACCCAATTTGATTTATGCATCAGCATATTCCTTGAAAGTGCAGACGCCCCTTAACCGGGCTGGGTATTCCTGCGCGCTTGTCGTTCACCCAATCGACCGCGCCCATTGACCTGACATTTGCCAATACAAGGAGCAAACACCTAATTTATATAGAGAAATACCATGATGAAAGCAGTACAAACACACAAGCCCCTGCGTCGCAGCAAGCCCATCAACCTGCCTGTGCAAGAGCACGACAATGATGCGTTCCTGATCCAGTTCAGCACCCGCTTCAGCGGCGGTTTCGCCATCTCCTGTGATGGTATCGCTGGCGAGTTCTCCATCGAAGACCTCAACTGATCCTGCCTGCCCTCCGGCAGCGCCCGATGCAGACAGGCCGCAACTCACGGCGGCCTCTTTGCTTATCCCCCTCCGCCTTTAGCCAGACCTGGGCTCTTGCTTGTCACTCAGCCTGACAGCCGCCTAACCATTCGCTTTCCAGCTCTCTGACCCTGATCACTGCTCCAACAGCAGGCACTCATCTGCATCTTCGCTCAACTTGACCAGTCGACTGCGCACCAGCCCCAGCTTGGCCAACAGGCCGATGGATCGCTCGTTGCCCGGAGTGACGATGGCAACTACCTGCCCGATCCCCAACCGGCTTTTGCCATCGGCAAGGGCGGCCTGCGCCGCTTCAATGGCGTAGCCCTGACCGCGATATTGCGGCAGGAAGGCATAACCGATATCGACCTGCGCCAGGGTATCGCGCTTGATCAAACCGCAGATACCGAGGCTGACACCGTCCTCCTTGCGTTCCACCAGATAGAGCCCGTGACCATAACGGGCATAGCTGACCGCCGGTCCCTGCTGGATATACTCCTGCGCCTGTTCGAGGGTGCGAATGCCCCGATCACCGATGTAACGATAAAAGTCGCCGTCATTGAGCAGCTCAAGGATGAAGGGGGCGTCGGTGACGATCATTTCGCGCAGGATCAGACGGGAGGAGGCAATCATGGCAAGGGCTCTCAAACAAAAAGTGAAGGGCAAAGAGTGCCCCGTCACTCCCGGGCTGGCAAGCCTGTGGCACCATCGGCCATGAAAAAGGGGCCGCGTTGGCCCCTGATGAGATGGGATAAACGGGCTCAGGCAGCCAGCAACCCAGCGTAGCCATTACCCTGCTCGCGCAGCGCAGTGAACTGGGCGGCGCAATCGGCCCAGCTCAACCCCAGCGCATCTGCCACCTTGTGGGGCCACTCGGGTGGCGCCTCTTCCCCCACATCGGATTGCGCAGCCAGCACGATCGCCAGATGGATCAACCCGGCCTCGGCGGAGAACTCCTTGGCCAGCATGGGGTTGTAGTGATACTCCACCGCATTGCTGATGGTCTCGGGGAACTTCCAGTAGCGTGCCATGGCCGCCCCGACCTGGGCATAGTTGAAGCCGACCACCAGCTCTTCCGCCTTGGCCCGTCCCTTGTGCAACTCCAGATCGTGGATGTGATGGACGGTGTTTTCCGGCAGGCCCACATGCATCACCAGTCGGCCAAGATCGTAGAGCAGGGCGCAGGTAAAGACCTCATCCCCCTTCATCCCCTTCTTCACCGCCAGACGACGCGCCAGCTCCGCCACGTTGAAAACGCAGCCCCAGAAATGTTTGAGGTCAATGCCGGGCACCGCAGTGACCGATTCGGTGAGCCCGCAGGCCAGCACCATGTTGCGCACCATCGCCAACCCCAGCCGCACTGCGGCTTCATTGACGGTGCCGATCTGACGACTGCTGCCGAATTTGGCCGAGTTGGCCAGCCGCAGCAACTTGGCGGAGATGACAGGGTCCTTGTTGATCAACTTGCTGATCTTGAGCAGATCCGGATCCTTTTCATTGAAGGTCTGGATCAAATCGCGCATCACTTCCGGGATCTGGGGCAGTAGCTTGGGCTCGGCCAGCAGGGAATCTATCGTGGGCATAGGCGTGTCCATCCATGTTATCTGTGTTCCAACCTGTTTGCCTTGGCAAACTCCTCCTAATTATGGGTAACAAATGGCCTCCCCACCGGATTGTTTATTCGCTGGTCATTCAAGGTGTTAGTCACATTCAGGCTATACTGGCCGCCACATTCACTGTTGCGGATATCCCATGAACGACACTCAGGAATTTTTTGATGAAGACGCGCTGCTGGAGATGGTGGAGAACCAGCTCAACGACGGTCACCCGCCCCATGTGAAGGCGACCCTGATGCGGCTGGTAATGAAGGGCACCCCGCGAGAAGAGGCGCTGCAATATATCGCCTGCGCCCTCGGTGCCGAGCTGATGGCGATGGAGGCAGATCAGGGCCCCTTCAATCTGACCCGTTACGGCGAGTTCCTCGACAGCCTGCCCGAGATGCCGTGGGCAGACGACTGACCCGAGCTGGATGACGGATGCAAAAAGGGCGGGTGCCAATGGCCCCGCCCTTTTGCATGGATCCGCTCCGGATCAGAACTGGGAGTTGACGATCACCTCTTCCCCCAGCGCCCCTGCCAACGGCAGTGGCCGATAGCTGGAGTTGGCGGCCCGCAGCAGACGAATGCCGCGAATGCCGACCTCCTGCGCCGCCTTGATATCCCCATCGGCGTCGCCGTAGAACAGCTTCATCTGCTTATCCTTGAGCCACTGCACCTTGGTGTTCTGACCCGGCTGATCACCCGCGAAGATCACCGGATTGAGCTGGTCGGCCGGAATATTCATGGTCTGCTGCAAGGTCTGGCTCACTGTTTCGGTCTTGGTGGCCGAGCGGCCGGTGACGAAATAGATGTGGTCACCGCGTTTGAGGTGCATGGCGATGAGCGCCTTGCCCACCTCTTTCGGCATGCTGAACGCATCCCAGCCATTGTTCATCTTCTCCCAGAAGGCAGGGTTCTTCAGGTAGCTCTCGTCGTTGGGGGAGAACTCCTGCTTGCCGCGATAAAAACCCGGGCTGGAGAAGAGCAGGGTATCGTCGATATCAAACCCGACCGCCATCGGGGGCAGGCCATCCAGACTCTTGGCAATCTGCTCCACCGATACCCAGTGGATCGGCGCCTGCTGGGCCAGAGTGACGGTGGTGACACCGGCAGGGATCGGCTGAACGGTAGCAGCTTGACCCGCCACGGCAGGCAGAGAGAGGGCGGCAGCCAGCAAGGAGGCAAGCAGCGCCGGACGAGAGACGTGTTTCATAAGGCAGGTTGTCATCTTGAATCAAAAGAGGGGGCCAATAGTGCCCCCATCCTACCTCTCAAATCTGTGAATGCTCCTGCAAAAGGGAGCATTTGACGCCCGATAATTAATCCTTGATTGGCAGCAGATCGGTAAAGACAAAGCCGTCGCGCACCACTGTCTCGCCGACCCGAATGCCGAGCGGACGGGAGAACATGGGGCCATCATAGGCCAGGGTGTGAAACTCGCCGTTCTCGCCGCATGGGTCAACGCCCTCTGGCAGCGCCGCCAGCAGTGCCTCGTCAAAATTGTGCCCCCCCAGGCTGGCATCCAGCTTGTTCGGGTCGAGAGCACTGATCCGCGCCTTCAACCCAGCGGCCACCATCTGCGGTGCCAGTTCACGGGTATTGCTGCCCCACAGCGGGAACAGTGGTTCGATGCCGGTACCTGCCAGCTGCTTTTCACGGTAGGCGCGCACATCCTCAAGAAACAAGTCGCCAAAGGCCATATGGCGGATCCCCTGTGCCACCACATCGGCGATAAAGCCGGTCATGATGCGGGCGTAATCCTCGTTGCTGCAGGGCCAGGGCAGATCGATGGTGATGAGGGGCAGCCCGACGCAGGCGGCCTGCTCGGTCAACAGCTGCTTGCGCACCCCGTGCATCGCCACCCGCTCGAATGCCTGATTGAGGGTGGTAAACAGCCCCACCACCTCGATGGCGGGATCTTGCCGCAACTGATGCAGTGCCCATGCGCAATCCTTGCCGCTGCTCCAGGAGAGCAGTACACGTTTCTTTTCCATCATTCCTCCGCCAGCGGGGCACTCGGATTGCCCCAAAAAGATGCAAGACAGTGTTGCGAATTGCGCGATTTACACACAAGAGGCAGGCAGCATACTCTCGATCACCTGTATATGCCCCTTGTCCGGGGTGACAATAACTAAAAAAACCGATGGGAAACATACGGATATGACCACAAGCACACAACAGCACGATCACGCCCGCCCCCTCAATCGACAGGATTACAAAACCCTGAGCCTGGCTGCCCTCGGCGGCGCGCTGGAGTTTTACGACTTCATCATCTTCGTCTTCTTCGCCGTGGTCATCGGCGAGCTGTTCTTCCCGGCAGATATTCCCGAGTGGCTGCGCCAGTTCCAGACCTTCGGCATCTTCGCAGCCGGTTATCTGGCCCGCCCGCTTGGCGGCATCATCATGGCACACTTTGGCGATCTCATCGGTCGCAAGCGGATGTTCACCCTCAGCATCATCATGATGGCGCTGCCGACCCTGTTGATCGGTCTGCTGCCCACCTATGCGGTGCTCGGTATCGGCGCCCCCATCGCCCTGCTGGGACTGCGGATCCTGCAAGGCGCCGCCATCGGCGGTGAAGTGCCGGGCGCCTGGGTGTTTGTCGCCGAGCACGTCCCTGCCCGTCGAGTCGGGGTCGCCTGCGGCACGCTCACGGCGGGATTGACGGCCGGCATCCTGCTTGGCTCCCTCATCGCCACTGCGGTCAACAAGAGCCTGACCCCGGCCGAAGTGAGTGACTGGGGCTGGCGGGTGCCCTTCCTGCTCGGCGGTATCTTCGGCATCGTCGCCATGTACCTGCGTCGCTGGTTGCACGAGACCCCGGTCTTCGCCGAGATGAAGGCCAACAAGACCCTGGCCGATGAGCTGCCCCTCAAGACGGTGCTGCGCAACCACAAGAGCAGCGTGGTGGTCTCCATGCTGCTCACCTGGCTGCTCTCCGCCGGTATCGTGGTGGTGATCCTGATGACCCCCACCTATCTGCAGAAGGTCTATGGCATCAGCCCGGCTGACGCCCTGACCGCCAACTCGCTGGCGATTGTTGCCCTGACCCTCGGCTGCATCGTCTATGGCCGACTGATCGACCTGCTGGGCAGCGGTCTCACCTTCATGTTCGGCTCCCTGCTGCTGGCGGGCTCCAGCTACGCCTTCTATCACGGTCTGGCGGCCGGCACGAGCCAGCTGGTGCCGCTCTATATGCTGGCGGGCTTTGCGGTCGGGATTGTCGGTGCCGTGCCTTATGTGATGGTCAACGCCTTCCCGCCGGTGGTGCGCTTCTCCGGTCTGTCATTCTCCTACAACGTGGCCTACGCCATCTTCGGCGGCCTCACCCCGATGGCGGTGACCCTCTGGATGAAGAGCGACATGCTGGCCCCCTCCCACTATGTGGTGAGTCTGTCAGTGCTGGGTTTCGCCATCGGTCTCTGGCTCTGGTTCCAGCAACGGGCCATCCGGCAGCAGCAAGCACCGCAAGCGGCCTGACCCGAACAACAAGCCCCAGCATCTGCCGGGGCTTTTTTGTACTGCTTATGTTCAGTTTCGCCAGCATAAGATAGCCTCCCTCTGGGGCCTGCCACCCGCGTCGCCCCATGACGTCCAACTCTTTATCCGAGGCTCAAGATGTTCTTTCAGGTCGTATTACTCACCTTGCTGGCGCTGCTGCCCATGGTCAACCCGCCCACCACGGCCACCCTGCTGCTGGGACTGAGCAAGGGGATGTCGCGCGAACACGTGCGCCGTCAGGTCAATCTGGCCGCCATCTATCTGTTCTGCACCCTCTGCATCACCTTCTTTATCGGATCCTCGATCCTGGATCTGTTCGGGATCTCCATTCCGGGCTTGCGTCTGGCCGGTGGCCTCATCATCGGCTTTATCGGCTTTCGCATGCTGTTCCCCGCCCCCAGCCAGCAGAGCGGGGTCGATATAAACCAGAGCATTGCCTTCGTACCGCTCACCATGCCAAGCATGTGCGGGCCAGGTACCATGGCGCTGGTAATAAGCGGGGCAGCCCAGATTGCCGAGCTGCCTGACGAGTACAACCGCCTCACCATCTACGCCGGTGTGGTAACGGCGTTTGCCCTGATGAGCCTGATCAGCTGGGGAGTATTGAAGCTGGCGGACCCGGTCTGCAAGATCCTGGGCGCCACCGGCATCGATGCCATGACCCGTATCATGGGCTTCCTGCTGGTCTGCATGGGTATGCAGTTTTGCATCAATGGCATCAAGGAAGTGGCACAGGATCCGGTCTTCCACGGCGGCCAGGCTGTGCAAACCGCACCGACGCTCCCAAAGGCTTCCGGCACGTTTGATCAGTTGCCGCAAAAGCCCACCGGCTCTGATTGAAAACGGTATCAAAAAGTCCCTGACGATCTGCACTGATCTTGTTCCTGATCATGTTATTGACACACAAATGAGTTAGTTTGTTTTTCATACAGACTGTATTCAGATGGACGCTGATAGGTTTGTTGATGAATACCCACTCAACTTCAGGAGAGTATGCAGATGGACAAGATGCTGACCGAAATAGGGAGCCATAGCCTGTTTCACGAGTACCTGAACGTGGTTGGGATTGCGAGCCCATCCCTCGCCAAGATCGAGCAACGCTGGGAATATAAAGATCAAGAGCAGCTGGTTGCCAAAATCCAGATCGACAAACAGGGTAACGCTCGCTATTTCATCGACGCCCGCGCCATATCCGTCAACTGATACCGAATAACCCGCCAGCCCCGATCCACCGACGGGGGCTTTTTGTTGCTTGCGATCCCCTGAATAGCAAAACCCCGGCAAGAGCCGGGGTTTGAATGCGTCGGGTTACGCCGCTGCGCGGCTAACCCAAACCTACGAAGTGCCACCCACGGTGAGCTGATCCAGTTTGAGGGTGGGCTGGCCGACACCGACCGGCACGCTCTGCCCCTCCTTGCCGCAGATGCCAACCCCGCGATCCAGCGCAAGATCGCAGCCCACCATGGAGACCTGGCTCATCGCTTCGGGGCCGTTGCCGATCAGGGTCGCGCCCTTGATGGGGGCAGTGATCTTGCCATCCTCGATGAGGTAGGCCTCGGAGGCGGAGAAGACAAACTTGCCGGAGGTGATGTCCACCTGACCGCCGCCGAAGTTGGGGGCATAAATGCCCTTCTTCACCGAGGCGATGATCTCCGCCGGATCGTACTGACCCGCCAGCATGTAGGTGTTGGTCATGCGCGGCATCGGCATGGCAGCGTAGGATTCACGGCGGCCGTTGCCGGTGAGTGGCACGCCCATCAGACGGGCGTTCTGCTTGTCCTGCAAGTAACCCTTTAGGATACCGTTCTCGATCAGCACGTTGTAGCCACCCGGCGTCCCCTCGTCATCGATGGAGACTGAGCCGCGCCGACCCGGCAGGGTGCCATCATCGACGATGGTGCAGTGCTTGGAGGCCACCTGCTCGCCGATGCGGCCAGCAAATGCGGAAGATCCCTTGCGGTTGAAATCCCCCTCCAGACCATGACCCACCGCCTCGTGCAGCAGCACGCCAGGCCAGCCGGAGCCCAGTACCACCGGCATGGTACCGGCTGGCGCGTCGATGGCTTCAAGGTTGACCAGCGCCTGACGCACCGCTTCGCGCACATAGCCAAAGGCGCGGCTCTCCAGCCCGTCCAGTTCGAGGAACCAGTCGTAGCCAAAGCGGCCGCCGCCACCGGCACTGCCACGCTCGCGGCGATCGCCCTTCTCGGCGATCACGGTCACCGACAGCCGCACCAGCGGACGCACGTCGGCGGCCAGGGTGCCATCGGTGGCGGCCACCAGCACCTCTTCGTAAACACCGCTGATGGAGGCCATCACCTGATTGATGGCGGGATCCAGACTTCTGGCGAACTTGTCCATCTGCTCCAGCAGGGCGATCTTCTGATGCTTGTCGAGGGTCTGCAGCGGATCCATGGCCGGATAGAGCAGGTTCGCTTCGGTGCGGGCCCACGCCTTCACCTTGCCGTGAGCACCGGCGGCGGCGATGCCGCGAGCGGCGGTCACCGACTGTTGCAGGGCCAGCAGGCTCAGCTCGTCCGAGTAGGCGAAGCCGGTCTTCTCGCCGCTGACGGCGCGCACCCCGACCCCCTGATCGATGTTGTAGCTGCCATCCTTGACGATGCCATCTTCCAGCATCCAGGACTCGTGCCAGCTGCGCTGGAAATAGAGATCGCCGAACTCCACCTGATGACTCATCAGGCTGCCGAGCAGCTGCTGCAGGCGCCCTTCATCGAGGTCGTTCGGGGCCAACAGGGAGGCACTAACCTGGCTCAATAGACTCAATCTTCTTCTCCACTCTCGTAACGAGCTGTTTTAAATCGTCTTGCCGACGGGTTGGCGACAAGCCACACCATCACAACAAACGGGCATGCTCCAGCACGGGCAAACGGCTGCGTTTCAATTTTTCACCACACCATCAGAGCAAACGGGCGTGTTGCAGCACTGGCATGGTGCGTTTCAATTCATCGATAAGCCCGGGCTCCATCTTCGCCAGCACTGTGCCGCGCCCGGACTCTTTGCTCGCCAGCACCCGACCCCAGGGGTCGATCACCATGCTGTGGCCCCAGGTCTGGCGCCCCGTCTCATGAGAGCCACCCTGATTGGCAGCGACTACGTAGCACTGGTTTTCGATGGCGCGGGCCCGCAGCAGCGGCTCCCAGTGCGCCTCGCCGGTCACGGCGGTAAAGGCGGCAGGCACCAGCAGCACACGGGCACCGGCACGGGCCAACTGGCGGTAGAGCTCGGGAAAGCGCAGATCATAACAGATCGAGAGGCCGAGGGGACCAAAGGGAGAGTCCACCAACACAGGCGCCTCCCCCGGGCTGAAGGTCTCCGACTCACGGTAGCGACCGTGATTGTCCGCCACATCCACGTCGAACAGGTGGATCTTGTGGTAGTGGCCCCTGAGCTCACCGCTGGGGTCAAACACCAGCGAGCTGGTGTGGATATGGTCGGAACCTGAGATGGTGGTCGGCATGGCTCCGGCCACCAGCCAGATGCCGTAATCGCGGGCCCATTCAGCCAGTTGCTGCTGGATCGGGCCCTCACCTATTGCCTCGGTACCATCCAGATAACCCTGCCGTTCGCCAAACAGGGCAAAGTTCTCCGGCAACAGCACCAGTAGCGGCCGCTCTTTGGGCAAGGCAGCCAGCTCGGCGGCGATCTGCTCCCGGTTATCCTGCCAGTGACGGCCAGATACCAGCTGTATTGCGGCTAACCACATGACGTTCTCCTTGTCGCTTGAGCCATCAGACGGTGACAGCATCCCCCGCCTGCAGGGTGTAATCCAGCACTATGATTCGCTCCAGCACTGGGCGAAAGATGGCCTTGAGGGCATCGTGATCCGGATGGGGCAGATAGCGCTGGCGGGCTGCTTCGTCGGCGAAGGTCATCAGCACGCTGTGGGTAAACCCCTCGGCTCGTCCCTCCGGGCTGTCATCCCGACCCCACTCCACAGCGGTCACGCCGCTGACCTGATGGGGAATGGCGAGAAAGGCGGTACGCACCGTATCTATCTGGGCAGGCTGGGTGCCCGGCTTGAAGGCGATCAGCAGGATATGTCGGATCATGGCTCACTCCTTGTGATGGTGCCTGGCCGCTCGTTCAGCGCTGAGCGGGCCCTGCGTGTTTGGGGCTCAGCAGGAAAGGGGTCACCTCTTGGGTCGGCAGGCTGGGGGCAACGGCATCTACCGCCTCTTTCTGCTGCTGGTTGAGCTTGATGCGCGCGCGATCTCGCCCCGCCTCGATCAGCTTGGGTGCGTCGAGCGGGCCCGAGATGCGAAAATCGATGCGGGTCACCACATCCACCACCGGCTCCAGCAGTTTGGAGAGGGCCAGCACATAGAGACCCGTGACCGGCGTGATGGAGAAGGCCGCCACCACCGGCAGGGTGCCCCCCAGATTGGGGGAGAAGCTCAGCTCGTAGTCGAGCTGCCAGCGCACCAGATCGGCGATCCCCTCGCCGCGCAGGTTGCCTGCCGCCCCCTTCATATAGAAATCATCGTTGCTTACCTGCCCCTGCTTGATGGTGGCAGAGGCGGACATGGATTCGAAGTAGAAGCCCTTGTCGAACACATCGCGAAAATCGAGCCGCAGCTTGCGCAGCAGGGAGTCGAGGCTGAGCAGGGAGAGCAGCCGGGCCCCCTTGTCGTTGACCTCCCGCAGGGTGCCCCCTTCCAGCTGATAGTTGGCACTGCCCCCCAGGGTTGGCAGGCTCGGGCGATAGGGCACATCCTGCCAGTTCAGATCAAAGGCAAGTGAACCGGGAGCGTCGCCGATGGGTGAGGTGTAGCCGAGCCGCTTGAGCAGCAGCTCGCTGTTGTTGCTGGTCAGCTTGCCACGGGCGCGGGTCTCCATCCGGTTGCCATCGGCCAGCCAGTCGACGCTGCCGGTGAGCTGACTCCCCGCCAGCCGCACATCCAGCCCCTTGAGGGTCACCTTGTTGGCGCCGGGCACCAGCTCCCCTTTCACTTCGCCGAGCGGCAATGCGCCAAAGCGGCAATCGACACAGCTCACCTTCAACCAGGGGATGGATGCCATGATGGCGTTATCCTGCCTGGCATCGGGATCCGGGCTGAGATCCGAACTCTTGCCGGACCAGTAGATGCGGGCAAACTTGGCATCCACCGGGCGATTGGCCACTGCGGGCAGGCGGATCACCCCCATCACATCGGGGCTGTCGATCATCACTTCGGTCGCCTGATTGGTCGGCCCCACGGTGAAACGCGCCGCCTTGAGGGTGGCACTGCCGATATAGGCGCGAGCCAGCTGTCCATCTACCCACCACTCCTGCGGCAGGAAGGCGGGGCCGACCACCGCATTGCCAGTCTGGTTCTGCGCTGGCAGCCACTGCTTGAGTCGTGCCAGCCAGCCGCCCACATTGGCCTCCTGCTGGTTGATGGCAAGCAGCATGGGAGCATCGCGCATTACCCGGGCGCCCGGCTGACCCACATCAACCCGCACCCGGCTGAGATAAGGCACACCCTCGCCGTAGACCAGTCGGGTCTGCATATCCACATCGGCCCCCAGCACGGCGCGAATGTCGGCGCTGCCATCCCGGCCACGGGCGATCACCTTGAGCGGCAGCCGGCTGGCACTGCTCTTGGCCAGTGGCAGCGGCAGATCCAGTCCCATACCCTGCAGATTGGAGTCGAGCGCCAGCTGGAAGCTGAATGGCTTGCTCTCGGGCAAGGTCAACCCGAGCTTGCCGCCCCAGTTGCTGCGGCCGTTGAGGATACCGTACGAGGAGATGGCGGCGGGTTGGCGGCGACTATCCCACTGCCCCTTGAAATCGAGGTCGACCTGATAGTGATCCGGATGCTGGCGCCCCTGATAATCGAGGGTCAGCGGCTGGTTCCACAGGCTCGCTTTGAGGTTGCTGAAGCGGGTCTGTTCGTTGTCATATTCGAGCCGCCCCTGCACCTTCTCCAGCGGCAGATCCAGACTGGCAACCCGCACCTTGTTGTTGCTGAAGGTGGCATCGCCGCTCGCCTTCACCTCGCTCTCGCCATCGAGAGGAATATCGAGCTTGACCGAACCGGCCATCGGGCCGCGGATCTCGATCTCCCGCAGCGCCTGTCCCACCGAACTGCCCAGCGGGGAGTCCTGCAGGTAGTCGCTGATGGCCTTGCCCTCCCCCTGCACCTTGGCATCCACATAGAGATGAGCGCCGGGGGAGAGATCCGGGATCCAGGCATGCACCGAGTCGGAGCTCGCCTTGCCGAGTTTGGTGGATCGGCTGCGCATATCGAGACCGGCATTCTGGAACAACAGGTCGATCTGCAGGTCGGTGAGCGGTTGCCAACCGGGGAAGAACTCGTAGGTGGCCTGCTCCAGCGGCACCGCCACCTGGAAGATGCCCTTGCCGTTGTCGTAGGGAAAGTCCCTGAACTCGCCATACCAGAGCAGGTCGGCCCCCTTGGCCTTGCCCCCCTTGATGGCGCCGCTCAGGTAATCCACCAGCCCCTTGTCCATCGCCTGCAGCGGGAAGTAGCGATCCGCATGGCCCGCGTTCTTCACATCGATGCGGCCGGTCAGGGCCAGGAAAGGGTGCTCGAACAAATCGAGGCGGAAACGGCTGGCCAGGGTCAGATCCGGGTTATCCAGCGCGATATCCTGCCCGTAGAGCACCCAGCCCTGTTCCTCACGCCACCAGTCGAGACGGGCCGAGAAGTGGTCGACCGGGATCGGCATCTTGAAGTGACGGGCGGGATCCACCTTGTCGTTCGCCAGCGCCAATCTGGCGCTACCGCCGGTCGGGGTAAGCCAGAACTCGCCGTTGAGATCCTGCATCCCGGGTATATCCTGCCAGGCCTTGAGGCGCACCTTGCTGAAGCGGCCACTGAGGGAGAGATCCTGCCAGTCGGCATTGGCCAGCAGCGTCAGATCCTGCACCGACCCCTGCGGATTGGTCTGGCGCAGGGTCTCGCAGAGTGTGGGGTAGAGCGCCGAGACCAGCTGACTGATCTGGGTGATCTTGTCGAACTCTATGCTGGGCAGATAGCCCTGCACCCGATCCCCGATCCGCTCCAGCTGCAAGCGGCTCTGCAACCAGGGTTTGCCGTCCAGCTTGAAGGTGACGTTGTGGCTGGCCAGTTGCCAGTCGGTGCCATCACGGCGCAGCTGGATCTTGCCGCCATCAAGGCCGAAACGGTGCATCTCCCCTTTCTTGGGATCCTTCCAGATCAGGTAGTTGTTGCCAAACGCCAGCAGGGTATTGCCCAGCTTGCCACTGTCAAACGCGCTCCAGAGCTGGAAGTCGAGCTGACCGGCAACCTTGGGTTCGCCCGCATGGATCTTGGCCAGGGTCGGGGTGATATCGAGCTGGCGGGCCCCCAGATAGAGTTGACCCTTGAGGCGATCGAGCCGGGCAGTCGGGGCGTCCACATCCAGAATCAGATCGAGGGTGCTCTCGCCCACCCCGTTGATGAGGTAAGCCTTGCCGACCCCCTGATGGCGCTTGCCACGGTTCTGCCAGCGCAGTTGGGCGATGTCGAGGGCGCGCAGATCACCGAGGGCGGTGGTGACGCTGAGGCGGGTGTTGTGCACATCGAAGGTAGAGAGCTGGGTCAGCAGAAAGCGCAGCAGGGCGCCCTGCTGGGGATCGCCGGAGGGGCTGTCGTCAGCCGGTTGGCGCAAGTCGATGGTGATATCGCCATCGCTCAGGATCAGCTCGCCAAACACCGGCGTTAGCTCGTTAATGGTGCGCCAGAAGTCGAGATGCACCCAGGCTTTGCCGAGCTGTACGGTAAAACGCCCCGAATCCGGGGCGATGGCAAGTTGCTGCAGTTCGAGGGCGGGCCCGGACTGTGTCCAGTCCAGCCCCACTTGCTCCACGCTGACCTGGAGTTGTGAATCACCCAGCAGAGTGTGGATCAGACTCTCCCGGTATTGATTCAGCAAAGGGCCCCCGACCCGTACCAGCGTGACCAGCATGGCCATCAGTACGAACAGGACCCCCAGGGCCAACCAGCCCCGACTTAGCCAGCGATAGACCAATTACATCATCACCACGTCGAACTGCTCCTGACCACAGAGGGGTTCGCTCACTACCCGCACCTGCTTGCCGATGAACACTTCCAGCTCAGCCAGACTGTGGGACTCCTCGCCATGGAGGTAGTCGGCCACGGCCGGGGCTGCGTAGACGGTGAACTGATCCGCATCATAGGCACGATTGACCCGAATGATCTCCCGCAGGATCTCGAAGCAGACCGACTCCACCGTCTTGACCCGGCCGCGCCCCTTACACTCGGGGCACTCGGAGCAGAGCACATGCTCCAGACTCTCGCGGGTGCGCTTGCGGGTCATCTCCACCAGACCGAGCTGGGAGAAGCCGTTGACGTTGGTCTTGGCACGATCCTTTGACAGCGCCTGCTCCAGACTGTGCAGCACCCGACGGCGGTGATCCTCGGACTGCATGTCGATGAAGTCGATGATGATGATGCCGCCGAGATTGCGCAGGCGCAGATGACGGGCAATGGCCGCCGTCGCCTCGACGTTGGTGTTGAAGATGGTCTCTTCCAGATTGCGATGGCCGACAAAGGCGCCGGTGTTGATATCCACCGTGGTCATGGCTTCGGTCTGATCGATGATGAGGTAACCGCCGGATTTCAGCTCCACCTTGCGCTCCAGCGCCCGCTGGATCTCGTTCTCCACGTCGTAGAGATCGAAGATGGGCGACTCGCCAGGATAGTACTCCAGCTTGCTGGCCAACTCAGGCACGTACTCTTCGGTGAAGCGCTTGAGCTGATCGAAGCTCTGGCGCGAGTCGACGCGGATCTTGTCGAGCTCGGCACCGACAAAGTCGCGCACCACCCGGAATGCCAGACTGGGATCCTCGTAGAGGATCTTGCAGGGTGGATACTTCTGCTTGCGCTCGAGGATCTTGCGCCACAGCCGCTTCAGGAAGGCAGCATCCTGCTCCAGCTCCTGCTCCCCCACCCCTTCGGCGGCGGTGCGGATGATGTAGCCACCCAGCTCGTCCACATAGCCGGCCACGGTGCGCTTGAGGCGCTCCCGCTCCGCTTCGGACTCAATACGCTGGGAGACGCCGACATGGGCACTGCCCGGCATAAAGACCAGATAGCGGGATGGCAGGGTGATATCGGTAGTGAGACGGGCACCCTTGGTACCCAGCGGATCTTTCACCACCTGCACCATGATGTCCTGCCCCTGACGCACCAGCTCGGCGATGTTACCGACCTGGAACTGTTCCTTCTCCTTCACCGCCACACACTCGGTGTGAGGGACGATATCAGAGGCGTGCAAAAAGGCTGCCTTGTCCATGCCGATATCGACGAAGGCCGCCTGCATACCCGGGAGTACCCGGCTGATCTTGCCTTTGTAGATATTGCCCACGATGCCGCGTTTGGCCTGACGTTCTACATGCACTTCCTGCAGCAGACCGTTTTCGACCAGAGCGACCCGGGTTTCGGAGGGGGTAACGTTAACCAGCAGTTCTACCGACATAAGTGACCTTGCCTGTTCCAGTTTTGAATTCTATAGAGCCAATCCGGTACACGCGCGCAAGGGAGAAACGCAGCAGAGCACAGCTGACGGGAAATTATTTGAGCTGTTCCAGATGATGCTTGATCAGCAGGTCTGTCTCCAGCAGGGGCAGGCCGACCACGGCGCTATAGCTCCCTTCGATGCGGCTGACAAACTTGCCGGCAATACCCTGAATGCCATAAGCCCCGGCCTTGTCACAGGGCTCACCGGTCTGCCAGTAGGCCTCGATCTCGGCCTCGTCCAGCTTGCGAAACGCCACGTTGGTGGTGACCAGACGCACGTCACAACGATCCTTGCTGGCCAGCGCTACCGCCGTCATTACTTGATGCACCTTGCCGGAGAGGGACTCCAGCATATCTTTGGCATCCAGCAGATCGGACGGTTTCTCCAGTACCCGGTCGCCCAGCACCACTATGGTGTCGGCACCCAGCACCGGCAACGCCGTCGGCGCACACGCCACGCCCGCCATCGCCTTGTCACGGGCGAGGCGGCAGACGTAATCCTGCGCCTTTTCACCCTCTTCCCGCTGCTCGGGCACATCCAGTTTCAGCACCTCGAAGCGGTAGCCAATCTGGGTCAGCAGTTCACGGCGACGGGGAGAAGCCGAGGCGAGATAGAGTTGTGGTTCGTTGTTTTTGTTCATATTTACCTGATATTGAAGCGGCGCCGCACCTTGCGCAGCACCAGAAACACCCAGGGCCATATTAGCATCGTCGTCAACGTCGACCAAAAGTAGGAGAAGTTGAGACTGGCCTGGCTGAACAGATGCTCGGCCCAGAATACCGTCATTTTACCCACCAGCGAGAGGCCACCGATGATCAGTGCCTGCTGCCAGAGGGAGAAGTTGCGGATCTTCTGGAACTGGAAGGCCGCCAGATAGGTGGTAATGGCCATCGCCATCGCCCGCACGCCGAGGGTGCTGCCAAGCAGCACATCCAGCAGCAGGCCCGCCACCCAGGCGGTGCCGACGTTGGTCCGGTGCGGCAAAGCCAGTGCCCAGTAGATGAGCACCATGGCCAGCCAGTCCGGACGGAAGGGGTCAAATTCAAAAGGAAGCGGCAGGATCGACAGGCTCAAGGCCAGCAGGATCGAGATCCAGATCCAGATCCTGCCGCTGGCGGGTTCTAGCATTAGCGGGTGGCTCCTGCGGCGGACGCAGCGGGAGCCGCCCGTTCGCCATCCTCATCATGTACTTCAGGCTTCTTGTCGGTCCACAGCAGCAGCAGATAACGCAGCCTGTCCAGCTCCACCAGCGGCTTGGCCTCGACCTGAGCGAAGGGCTTGCCTTCCACATACTCGGAGCGGGTCACAGTCGCCACCGGATAGCCTTCCGGGAAGCGGCCACCCAGACCGGAGGTGACCAGCAGGTCACCCACCTGAATATCGGTGTTGCGCGGCAGGTTGCGCAGCTCCAGCTTGTCGAGCTCGCCACTGCCGGAGGCAATAGCACGCAAGTCGTTGCGCAGCACCCGCACCGGAATGCCGTGGCTGGAGTCGGTAATGAGCAGCACGCGACTGGTGGTGGAGCCCACGTGGAGCACCTGACCAATCACGCCCTGATCGTTGATCACCGCCTGACCGTTGTAGACGCCATCCAGCGCCCCCTTGTTGATCAGCACCTGATGGCTGAAGGGGTCGGAATCCACCGACAGCAGCTCGGCCACCATCTTGCGGGACTCTTTGTGCACCGGCGAACCGAGCAGCTCACGCAGCCTTTGGTTCTCGTGCTCCAGCTGATCCATTTTGAGCAGACGGGCACGCAGGGTAAACAGCTGTTGCTCCTGCTGCTTGGTCTGCTCGATGAGATCGGCGCGGGTCTGCACCTGGGTCGACATGGTGTCGAGCAGGGTACCCGGCGCATTGGCCATGTATTGCAGGGGACTGACTAACGAACTGAGGTAGACGCGGACATGGGTAAACACACCGAAGCGGGAATCCGCGACGATGGCAGCGATGGAGATGATGACGGCGAGAAACAACCGTAACTGAAGCGAAGGGCCTCTACCAAAAATGGGTTTCATGGGTCGTCAAAAAAGAGCCGGCACGTTGGCCGGCTTTGGGTCTTATTCGTAGTGGAACAGATCGCCACCGTGCATATCGATCAGCTCCAGCGCCTTGCCGCCGCCACGGGCCACACAGGTGAGGGGATCTTCGGCCACGACGACAGGAATGCCGGTCTCTTCCATCAGCAGACGGTCGATATCTTTCAGCAGTGCGCCACCACCGGTCAGCACCATGCCGCGCTCGGAGATGTCGGAAGCCAGTTCCGGCGGAGACTGCTCCAGCGCCACCATGACGGCAGCCACGATACCGGACAGCGGCTCTTGCAGCGCTTCCAGGATTTCGTTGGAGTTGAGCGTGAAGCTGCGCGGTACACCTTCAGCCAGGTTGCGACCACGGACTTCAATCTCGCGCACCTCTTCGCCCGGATAGGCGGAGCCGATCTCGTGCTTGATGCGCTCGGCAGTCGCTTCACCGATCAGGCTGCCGTAGTTGCGACGGACGTAGCTGATGATGGCTTCGTCAAACTTGTCGCCACCGATACGGACGGACTGGGAGTAGACCACACCGTTCAGAGAGATGATGGCCACTTCAGTGGTACCACCACCGATATCAACCACCATGGAGCCGGTCGCTTCGGACACCGGCAGGCCGGCACCGATGGCAGCAGCCATAGGCTCGTCGATCAGGTAGACCTCGCGGGCACCGGCGCCCAGTGCGGACTCCTTGATGGCGCGACGCTCAACCTGGGTTGAACCACACGGTACACACACCAGCACACGCGGGCTGGGGCGGAAATAGTTGTTGTCGTGAACCTGTTTGATGAAGTGCTGCAGCATCTTCTCGGTCACGTAGAAATCGGCGATCACGCCATCTTTCATCGGGCGGATCGCGGAGATGTTGCCCGGGGTACGGCCCAGCATCTGCTTGGCGGCATGACCGACAGCAGCGACCGATTTGGCGTTCCCGCGCTCTTGGCGAATGGCGACAACTGAGGGTTCGTTAAGGACGATCCCTTGATCTTTTACATAGATCAGGGTGTTGGCAGTTCCCAAATCGATCGACAGATCGTTGGAAAAGACGCCTCTGAGCTTTTTGAACATGGCTACGGGAAATCCTAAGAATTTGGAGGTGCAGAAAACCGGCTAACTTTACCAATGCCCACCCCAATGGGCAAGCGCTCAAACTGTCGCCAATCAATCAGGCGCGACAAAAATGCGAGTCATCACTCACCCGCTCAGGCCGACAAACACTACGAAACAAGGAGATAAGACGCCACTGTACAGCAATGCGTCTATCTCCCCGTGTCAGCCCGGGTGTCAGGGCATCACTTCGCGGCGATAAATAATTCTGTCATTACCCCGATCCCGGCCGAAAATGGCCTCTCCCAGCAGGTGATCCGCCGTGGCCGGATCCGCCAACCAGACGGGTTGGGATGGCTGTTGCTCCAGCACGATCCGATAGGGAATGCGCACCGCCTGATTGGGAGGCGCGAAGTGGAACCGGGTCTCGCCTGCGTCGAAACCGACCTGAGTACCGCCCGGAGCCACATTGCCGAGACCAAGGCGAATGCGGGTACTGTCTTTGAGGATCAGATCCCCCGTCGCGGAGTCATAGCGTTGCTCCGCATCGGTAAAGACGATACCACCTCCCGCCAGGGAGATCTGGGTACAGATATCTTGCGAATTGGCTCGCCTATCTTGCGAATTGGCTCGCCACAGGCCCCCTTCGAAATATTGCACCTGCAGGGGCAGCGCCAGCGGGGCGCTATCGACCCCCTGACGGGTGCTGGCGAGCAGCCGGCCGTAGTAGGCGATCATGGTATCGTCCGATCCCTTCGGAATGGAGAGCTGTTTGGCGGTGCAGTTCACCCCGCTCTGGCAAGTGCCGCTGACGGACGGATTCATGTTCCGTCCGTCGAGGAAAGTGGTCTCCGGCGTTTCGCCGTCCGTCACTCTGAGCCCTAGTCGCAGGAGCGGCAAGGGCTCTTCCGGTGCGGTCAGGCTAGGGGTCAGTTCGCGCAGCCGCATAAAGCGGGTTTGACCTGATTGCTTGCCTGTTCCTTCGGTCCAGCTGGCGGCCAGAGGTGCCAGCCGATTGGATCTGTCCACCCCGTCCTGATTGTTGGCGGCCACCAGGGTGAGGGCCCCTCTGGCAAAGGCATCACGGTAGTTCCTCGTGACACTCCCTTCCTTGTTGCGCGCCTCCACCACCGTCTGTATCCCGAATGGCTGGCTCATATAGCTGAAACCGTCGCAGGCCGGGGTGACGGTACCGCTCGTCATGTTGAAGTCCCAGGGTACGAAGCGCCCCAACGGTACGCTGGTGGCGGGAGGGATGGTGTAACCGAAATAGCCCGTTGATACTGTGCTTCCCTCTGGCAACGTAGCCGCTGGTGGCGTCGCCTTGATCCTGAAGACCCCGACCTCGTTGAGGCTGAGGGCGGGTGTATTGAGGCTGGCACTGGCTGCAACGTGGCTGTACCTGGTCGGGGTGACCTGGGCGACCACGCCCCCCTGAGGGGCCACCAGCTCGCTGGTCAGGGCGATGTCGGACAACACGAAGTTGGGGGTGGTGCCATTGCCGGTGCAGATATCCCCATCGCTGTCGCTCTGCCACGCCATGGCCTGGATATTGAGCGAGAAGCTGTCTCCCGTCCTCTTGAACACAGGGCAGGTGATATCACCTGCCGCGCAGGTCCCCTGGGTGGGCGTGATGCAGAGCCCCACCGGGCGGGAGACAAACTGATCCGCCCCCGTCATCACCAACCCGGCGCTGTCGCCGCTGCCCTCGTGGCGGGCGTTGAGCTGCATCTTGCCCGCATCCGGGTAGTTGACCGTCAGGGTCACCTCCCCCTGGGCATCGAAGGCCAGTTCCGTGCTGGCGGCCGCCGCCTGGCTAGTGGCGACGGCACTGCCATTGACCGTCACCTTGCTGCCAAATGCATTGCCAGTCGGATCTATGTAGTCGCTCCAGAAGCTGACGGGCTTGCTCACATCGGCAAAGCCCGGCACGCACTGCTGGCTGGCGTCATCTTTCTTGACCGCCTTCATCAGCACCTGCTGCGGCTTGTTGGCATAGGTATCTTGCACCTCGAACAGGAAGCCGCTGTCGGCAAAGTCCAGGGTGCAGTCCTCGGCACTCGGCTCGCCACCCGCGGCCCGACACAGGGTGGCAGACCCGGCCTGAGGGGTAGCGCTTGCCACACCGATCGTCAGCACTCCGGGCTTGTTGCCCCGCAAGGAGACGGACGCGGCACCGCCGGAAAGGGAGATATTGCCCCCACCGACCCAGAGCCCGTTGCTCTCAGGGGTAACCGAGAGCTGAACCTCCACAGGGTCCGTCACCAGGGCCGTACACGCCAGGTCGGCACAGGCTCTGACCGTGACCGATTCTGGGTTGCAGGTGAGGCCTGATCCCGTATGGTCGAGTTCGAAGTGGTGCAGGGTGACGCCTTCCGGTTGGCATACGTCGGGCCAGTCGCCGGTAAAGGGCTCATGGATGATCTTGCTGCCCCAGCCTGACATGGTCACGTTGACGGCGGACACTGCCCCGGTCAGCACAGCCTGGTCACTCATGGTCAGATTGCCTGCTTTCACATAGAGAATGGCGTTGAGCTTGGCATTACCGCTCAGGGTGGCCTTGCCAAACCCGTAGAACAGGAAGTTGTTTGCCGAGCCCTCTGCGTTGACATTCATCTGACCACGCAGGGAAATGTCGCCATTCACATAGAGCCGAGCCGTGCTGTCATCATCCACCACCACATCCAGATTGGTGTTGCTGATGCTGAGCTTGTCGATCCAATGTTCCCCGCCGGAGAGATAGAACACGACCTCGTGGGTGCCGCTGAGGCTGAGCTGGTCGAGATAGTGAGCATGCACATAGCCCTTCACGGCAGACCCATCCTGCATGCTCAGGCTCTGATAGAGCTTGATCAGTAAGTTGTCTGGAGGGGAGCCTGTCCCGCTTGAGTAGATCTTGGACTCGCTCATCATGGCCAGGGTGTAGATGTCCATGTGGGCCTTGGTCGTACTACCGCTATCAACGAAGTTGATCCGGCTGTTGTTTTTCATCGTCAGCGTACGGATCGCCCACTGCCCATTCGCCAGGGTGATGACGCTCTGCGCCCCCAGAGTCAGGCTGTTCAATGAGTGAGGCTGAAAGCGGGCGGCCGCGACCTGGTCTGCCTGGTTGACCGCCACCGCCAGGGTGTCATGGACCCTGATGGCAAGACCGGAGAGGGTCGCACCTTCATTGAGGGTGACACTGTTCGCGTTCAGCGTGCCCGTCCCCTGCAGCTTGCTCGAGTCTTGCATGGTCAGGGTCTTGACGAACACATTGGCGCCATTGACATTCAGTGCCGCCCCTCCGGAGAGGGAGAGGCTCTGGAAGTAGTAATTCTTGCCGCTCTCCAGCGTGGCCTGACAATTCCAGCCAGACCAGTTTCCTGCCCCATAGTTGCCAGGGCTCAGGTTTATCGCGCCGTTACAAGACACATTGCTGCCGCCGCTATAACTGGGGAAATCCTGGGTGGCGGCGGGGAAATCCTTGGGGTCGGCCTTGAAGGTCTGGTCCGCAAGTGGTGTGGCCAACGCTCCCGTGATCCCGCAATAGGATTGCCAGGCACTGCCCACATACTGACCCCCGGCGTTCCCCGTACTGGTCGAACAGCCGGACTGGCCGCCGAGAGAGGCACTCAGAAACGGATAGTTGGCCGGCTGGCTGGCCCCCACGATCGAGGAACCATCTGTCATGGAGAGCTTTCCCGGAGAGGCATGGCTCTGGACCGGGTAATCAAACACCCCCATGCACTGATCGGCCGCCTGTACCGAGGCCGCACCCAGCAGCATGGTGAACAGCATGGGACCCCAAAGAGGCTGCTTTGACGTCATGAATGCGGGCTCCTTGCAAGGGGTCTCACGGCGTGGTGCCATCGAAGGCCTCCGCCATCACGCTGCGGCTGACCGCAAAATCGGGGGAGGCGCCGCCGCTGTCATCCCCGCACTGACCGATACCCGTCAGTCGCCACCCCTTGGTGGTACGAGCGTTATGGTCGACGATCACCTCTGTACAACCCAGGCTGGCTCGGCAACCCGCCAATCCCAGCGCATCGGCGGGGAGGTCCAGGCTGAGATCGCTGCAGCTCTGCCCCTGCCAGTGGCCGTTGGGGTAGAGGCGATAGAGCCCGATTTCGACGGCGCTCTGGGCCGCCATCAGGGCCCGCACGCCGCGCACCTCCACCGTATTCTTCTCGCTGCTGTCGAGCAGGAAGCGTCCCATGGCGGCGGCGAGCAGCCCCATGATGACGATGACAAACAGGGCGACCATGATGGCACTGCCCCGCTGGGACCTCACCATGGTGGGAGTGTCAGGGCACATTGAGGGTCTCCAGCTTGTGGTGGAAGACGACGCGCTCGTCGCGCTGCTCGAACTCCAGCCGCAGCCCCACCTCGCTCTGGTTGAAGGCGGCGGGTTCCCGATAGAAGTAATAGGCGGCGGGACGAATATGCTCCGCCATCAACCGGGTGGTCTCGCTGCTGCTCAGGGTGTCGTCGAGGGACTTGGCCATGCGCCAGAGGTTGCCCCCTCTCACGCAATAGAGCACCTGCTGATTCGCAAAATAGATGCGCTGGCCCGGCGAGTCCTTGGCGAGCGCACCAGCCAGGGTCAGCGGCACGGCCCCGGAGACGGGAGTTCCTACCTCGGTCACTCTGGCAGTGCAACGCCCCTGCACACACCCCTTGTCCAGCGTGATGGTACTGCCAGAGGTCGTGTCAGGCAGCGGATAGATGATGGCCGTATCTTCCTTTGCCGGCATGGTGACAGGCTCGACGATGCGAAGCACGGTGCTGCTCGCCGTCTCCAGGTAGCGACTGGCGGTGGCGATGGGCCAGAACCGCAGACAGGCCCCCTGCTCCTGGGCACCGCCCCCTTCGTCCTCGACCCGCACCGAACCGGGGACCGCGTCGCGCACCTCGCGATTGAGCCGCTCCAGGGCGAAACGGGCATCGCTCATCAGTTGCTCGCGGCGGCTGGCATCCCCGTAAATCTGGGTGCCGATGCCGATAAACTGGCTGGTAAAGGTCGCCATTATCCCGAGCAGCAGGATGACCATCACCAGCTCGACCAGGGTAAAGCCACGATTACCCCGAGGTTTACGGTAGGTTCGATTGGCCGCCAGGCGTAATCTGGCGCCGGAGTTGGCTAGGGGCGCTGAAATTCTGGTAGACAGGCAACACCTGATAGCGGAGCGATCCATCAGTAATTCCCCCGATAGAAGGAGAAGTCGAGCACGCTCTGATCCGGTAGCTTGATCTGCAGATCAATGCGCTTGCCCACAGAGCAGGGGGCGACACAACTCTTGAAGGTGCCGTCGCTGAAATCGGCTCCACTCACCGCAATTTTCACCTGATAGTTGCGATACTCCTCGCTGCTGACTCCCACCTCAGTTTGGGTCAGCGTGTTGGCATCCACCCAGTTACCTGCGGTATCGAAATCATCCACATCGTTATAGGCATAGGATGCGGGCTCGCCATCCGGACCATAACTGGTGGAGCAGGAAGAGATGGTCACCCCAGCCACCTGCTCGCCACAACGATAACGACCACCGTTATGATCCGAATGTTCATCAAACGACTTTTGCAAGATCTCGCCGGAGAGGCGCTGGGCCAGCTGGGCGGCGCGTACCTGCTGCACCGGGTCTACCGCCTGCGGCGCCTGATTGATGAGTAAACCGAGAATGCCGGTCAGCGCCACCGCCAGCAGCACTATGCCGACGATCAGCTCGATCAGGGTAAAACCACGCTTAAGGGATCTCATGAATAAACCCCTCGGATTCAATCTTGATACGGCTGATTTCGCGGCCATCACTCACCAGCAAGGTACAACCGGTAGCACAGTTGCCTAGCGGTCTCCCCATCTGATCGAAGCGCAGCACGAAGCGGTTGTTGTTATCTAGGGAGATGGAGATACCGGCAGAGGGCGTAACCAGTCGACCACGGGTCTCCAATTGGGAAGTCCAGCCACTACTGGTATCCAGATCATCGCTGGCGGGACACGCCGCATAAGTACGGTGGGCAAAACGGGGAGAGGCCACCACCAGCTGGGTACAACGATTGGCTGGCTCATGCATATTGACGGTCTGTACCAGCCGCAGCCGGGTCAGCAGCTCGTCACGCACGGTTTGAGTTTCAAAGCCGCCTTTGCCCAGCCATTTCGGCACGGCAAAGGCGGCCAGAATCCCGAGTAACAGGATCACCAGTACCAGTTCAATCAGGGTAAAGCCCTTGGTTGCAGGCATGGAGGTTCTCATCAGGGAAAAGAGAAAGCGAGGCCGAAGCCTCGCTTTAACATTATGGATTATGGGGTTACAACACATGCATTGGTTGCGTCGAATTTACCCAATTCCGCTTTAGCGGGTGTAGTAGAGGTGGCTTGAGTGTAAAGAACACAATCAGACTTTTCTTTCGCATCGTTTGGTGCAAAACGGAATGTGGAAGAAGAAGCTGACACGCCTTTCCAGGAACCATCAATAGTCACAGCTTGTTCAATACCGTCTGCAGATGCCTTGGGATAACCATACACAACTTGAATAGTGGTGCCATCAGAGCTCGATACAGCACCGGAAGAGGCTGTTTCCAACCCTTCCAACGCGGCTTTGCTGTATACCAGTTGAGAAGAGCTCTGCACGGCGGCCAATACGCCGCTAGCTGCTGCCGTTTTTGCATCATCCTGCAGATTCAGGAACTTGGGTGCAGCGGTGACCGCCAGAATACCCAGAATGATGATCACGATAACCAGTTCGAATCAGGGTAAAACCCGCCTGTTTTTTCATTTCACTTTCCTCTGTTAATTAATATTTGTGGTCACCTGACCGGACGCCGGACGGTAACTGAAACTCATAAATGCATCAGTCTTGCCTTGCGGATCCTGATACTTGCCATCACTGCCCTTACTCAAACTATTGACCAAATAGTAACGGCAGACCGAATCCAGTCCATTACTGCTCACTGTGGCATAGAATTTCAGGTCATTGCCGCTACCGCGCACTTCATTGAAGCTGGCCGTAGCCTTGGGCGGGTTTTGCAGTAACCCCTCCCAAATATTGAGACAACGTTCGGCGGTCAGATTGGCCGGATCCACATCGGGATTACCGCTTGCAACGGTATCCATGGGATAGCCCGGCGACAGCTCGCCGTTGCTGATCTGGGTATCGGTCGGAGTGGTCAGATAGAAGCGACTACCGTCATAGAGCACAGTATTGAGGCCGTCCTGTTTGGCGCGACCTTCCGCCTCCCATTGCGCCCGCACCAGTGAAACGCCGGTAGCAAAACCGCCAGAGACCCCTTCCACGCTGGCCTTTTTCGCTTCGTCAGTCACATCGAGAAAGCGCGGCAGTGCAGTCACCGCCAGGATCCCCAGGATCACGATAACGATCACCAGCTCAATGAGGGAGAAGCCGGCAGACCGTCTCCTCATCCCGTTTTCCGGCATTGTTGGTGCTATTGGTTTCATTGTCATGCTCCCTCCGTAATGCCCTACATTATTTCATGCAGGTCCAAAAAAATCATGTAGTTGGGTCATATGATTAGTTTCATTCAAGGCTTTTTCATCACCCGCCCATCAGAAAACTGATAAACCAGCCAATAACCATCCCACCCCATCTCGCAACCACTGCCATCGGGGCGGGCCAGAACCTGCAGGGGAGGCATGCCCCCCTTCGTCTCACCCATCAGTGCCAACCACAACTGACGGCAATTTTCCGAAGGAGATTGCAGCGGCACCAGCCCCAAGGGCCACCCTCGGGCATCAAACTGCCACCCCTTGCCGGCGACATGCAGTGTCTGCGGGCGCCGCTCATCGAGCCAAATGCCGTGCAAACGCTGTGCCCGCTCGGCAAATTGCTCCCCCAGCAAGGTGAGAGTGAGCTGCTGCGCCTCTTCCCGGTGGCCCTGATAGCTACGCACCAACGTAGCAACAATCACCATCAACAGGATGATCACGGCGATCCGCCGATATCCGGTCAGCCAGCGATCATCTTGCTGCGTCTGTCTGTTCATCCAGCCCTCGACTCCACCGCTCACTTGCCTCTTACGGCTCGCATCATGTCCCACCACTCAGGCGTGAAGATATCCAGTTCCAGCAAGATTACTTGCCGCGAACTGCACGCATCATGTCCCACATGGGGGTGAAGATACCCAGCGCCAGGATCAGCACCATCACCGCCACGATCCCGATCAGGATCGGCTCGATCCGAGCGGTGAGACTCTTGAGGTCATAATCCACCTCCCGCTCGTAATACTCGGCCGCTTCGTGCAGCAGGTCATCGACCTGACCGGTCTCCTCCCCCACGGCGATCATCTGCATCACCAGCGGGGTGAACAGGCCGCTGCTGCTGGCGGTGCGCAGCAGGCTCTCGCCCCGCTCGATACCGGCGCGCATATCCCGCACTCGCCCCGCCATATAGGCGTTATCCACCGCATCGGCCACCAGAGTCAGCGCCGTGTTCAGCGGCACCCCTGCCTTGAGCATCATGGAAAAACTGCGGGCAAAACGGGCCAGCAGGGAGCGCTCTATGATGGTGCCGACGATCGGCAACTTGAGCTGCCAACGGTGCCAGGTCAGCTTGCCCTTGGTGGTGGCAACCCAGCGGCGCCAACCGAACACCATCCCCGCCAGAATGGCGAGCAGCAGCCACCAGTAGTGGACAAAAAAGTGCGAGGTGGCGAGCAGAATGCGGGTCGCCAGCGGCAACTCCACCCCGAATTTGGCGAACATCCCGGCAAACACCGGGATCACCATGATATTGAGGATCACCATGGCGATACCGATGGCGATCATCACGAAGCTGGGGTAGCGCATGGCGGTCTTGATCCGCTTGCGGGTCTCCAGCTCCAGCTCGAAATAGTTGGCGAGCTGCAAAAAGGACTCTTCCAGCTGACCTGTGTTCTCACCCACATGGATGATGGCGACAAACAGGCTGCTGAATACCTTGGGGTGCGCCTGCATCGAGCTGGAGAGCGGGCGACCGTTGCCAAGATCTTCCCCCAGCGAGTGAAGCGCCCGCTTGAGCGGCTTGCTGTGAGTGCTCTCCTCCAGCCCGGCGATGGCGCGCAGGATCGGGATCCCGGCCCGGGTCAGGGCATACATCTGGCGGCTGAAGATCACCAGCTCGTCCAGCTTGACGCCCCCTTCCAGCAACAGTGACCAGTCGATGGCAGCGGATTTGGCCTTGCCCGGCTTCAGCTCGGTGGGCATCACGCCACGGCGCATCAGCTGCTCGGCGGCCGCCATCTCGTTGGCCGCTTCGACCACGCCACTGGTGGCGTTGCCCTGGCTGTCACGCCCCTTGTAAGCAAAGTTAGCCATCGCTTACCCCAAATCCTCGGCCAGTCGCAGCACCTCGTCCACCGAGGTGATCCCCTGACGGGCATAATCGAGGGCTGTGAGGGCCAGCGGCCGATAGTGTTCATGTTGACGGGCCGCCTTGGCGAACCCTTCCGCATCGTTGCGGCGCAGGGCATCCATCATCGGCTGATCCAGCTCCAGCAGCTCGTAGACCCCGATCCGGCCGGAATAACCGGTAAAGTTGCAGCTCTGGCAACCCCGGCCCTTGTGATAAGTGTGTTGGCCAGGCGCCTCGCCGGAGAGCACGGTGAGCCAGGTGGCCTGCCCTTCGTCCGGCGCCTTCTCCTCAACGCAGTGCTCACATACCCGCCGCACCAGCCGCTGGGCGACCACCGCCCGCAGGGCACTCGCCACCAGATAGCCGGGCGCCCCCATGTCGATAAGGCGCAAGGCACTGGTCACCGCATCGTTGGTGTGCAGGGTGGTCAGTACCAGGTGACCTGTGATGGCGCCACGCAAGCCGATCTCCACCGTCTCGTTGTCCCGCATCTCCCCCACCAGCAGGATGTCCGGATCCTGACGCAGGGTGGAGCGCAGCACGTTGGAGAAGGTGAGGCCGATCTTGGGGTTGACCTGCACCTGATTGACGCGGGAGAGACGATACTCCACCGGGTCTTCTACCGTGATGATCTTGTTGCTGGACTGGTTGAGCTCGGAGAGGGCGCCATAAAGGGTGGTGGTCTTGCCGCTACCGGTCGGGCCGGTCACCAGGATCATCCCGTGTGGCCGTTTGAGCTGGCGACGGAAACGGGTCAGGATCTCCGGCGGCATGCCGGTCTCGGTCAGCGACAAGATGCCGGAGGATTGATCCAGCAGACGCATCACCACAGACTCGCCATACTGCACCGGCATGGTGGACATCCGCACATCCACATCGCGACCGCGCACCTTCATATTGAAACGGCCATCCTGCGGCAAGCGCTTCTCGGAGATATCGAGCCCCGCCACCAGCTTGAGACGCAGCACCAGCGCCTGGGCGATGCGCACCTCGTTGAGGATATTCTCGTGCAGGATGCCGTCGATCCGCTGGCGAATGCGCAGCACCTTCTCGTCTGGCTCGATGTGAATATCCGACGCCCCCACCTGCACCGCATCCTCAAACAGGGAGCGCAGCAGCTTGGCCACCGTCGCCTCCCCCTCGTCATTGGCTCCCAGATTGCTGGAGCCCAGCTCGAAGCCGGAGTCCTGATACTCCTCTTGCAGCTGTTCGGCGAAACTCTCAATCTCGCGGGTCCGGCGATAGAGGCGGTCGAAATACTCCAGCAGCTGCCCTTCCCGCGCCACCGCCAGCACCATGATGCGCGGGCTGAGCAGGGCGGCGATGGCATCCAGTGCGCTCAGATCGGCCGGATCCGACATGGCCACCGTCACCTTGTCGTCGGTAAGGTTGACCGCCAGCGCCCGATAACGGCGCGCCTGCACTTCGGGCAGCAGCGGCACCGCGGCGGCGTCGATGGTGAGGTTGTTGAGATCGAAGAAGGGCACATCCAGCTGGCGGGCGAGGAACTGCAACAGCTGCACCTCGCTGATAAAGCCGAGGTCGATGAGAGTGGTGCCCAGCTTGCGGCCGGTCTGACGCTGCTGCTGCAGGGCAAGCTGCAGCTGATCATCAGAGATGATCTGCTCTTGTACCAGCAGGTCGCCGAGGCGCATTTTCAGTCTGGGTTGTGCCATGTTTGCTCCGATCTCTGTTACTTCACACCCGTTGCCGCATCCGATTAGGCTTTGCTAATCGAGCCTGCTGTTTATCAAGGGGTTAGTTGGCCAATTCGTTGTTCCAGCCAGTTGGTCGACGCCTCGCCGAGGTTGCCGTGCAGCAAGGCGTTGCGATAGGCATCTAGCGCCCGCTGGCTGTGACCCTGACCATCCTCGGCCACGCCGAGGCCAAGCCACCAGCGGCCCTGATCCGGCTGCTGACGCAGCAGCTTCACATAGAGCGCCGCCGCATCGGCATTCTGGCCCAGCTCCTGAGTCAGCCCGGCCCAGGTCGCGTAATAGTCCATGTTGCTGGCGAGATCCGGCTGATAACCGGACAACCAGCCAAGCGCCTGCTGCTGTTGCCCCTCGCTGATGGCAAGGCGGGCCAGCAGCAGACGAAAATCGGCCTGTTGGGGATCGAGCCGGATCCCCTCTTCCAGCAGCTGACGCGCCTCGGTCAGACGGCCCTCGCCGTAGAGCAGCCCCGCCAGCTGCTCGCGCGCCCCCTGATTGTAGGGATCGTGGGCCAGCACCTGATAGTAGTTGTCCTGCGCATCCCGCAGGCTTCCCTTGGCCATGGCGGTAGTCGCCTTGCGCTCCGCCAGTGCCGCCAGCTCCTTGGCCGACAGCTCCACCGTCTCGATCTTCAATACGCTCGGTTTGCGCGGCGCGCTGGCGACTGCCTGCTGCTCTGCCGCCAGTTCGGCGTAAAGCTCGGGCTGCAGCTCTTCATCGGTCGGCTCCGTCTCGTCAACATCGCTGGAGGCATCAAAGGGCGCACCGTCGGCCATGCCATCCGAGTCACTCTCGCCTGCCTCATCATTCACCTCGTCCTGACTTGGCAACGGCAGCGCGGCCGCCACCTCGACCGGCTCGGGCGGGCTGACTGGCGCGGCGGCCCTTGCCACAACATCGGGAGTCACCGCATCGGGGGCGATCACTTCACTGGCAGCCGTCACGGTATGGGTCTGCTGCCAGTAGATCCAGGTTCGCCAACCGAGGATCCCCAGTGCCAGACCGCAGATCAGGGTCAGCAGCAACATCCACCATCCCTGCTGACGCACAGGGGCAATATAGACGGCAGCGCCATCGGATCCTTGCTGACGCTGCTCCAGATCTTTCAGCATCTGGTTGATGACGCTCATGGCCAGACTCCATAAGCCAGGACGCACCCCAGCAACAGTAACAGGGGCCACCAGCGCCGTGGCGCAAAGCGGCGGGCATCGTCGGTATCGCGAATGGCAAGCCGGACCAGACGACTGTCGATCTGGCGCACCCCCTGACCATAGGCCAGCATCAGACACTTCTGCGCCAGGATATTGATCAGTCTCGGGATCCCTCGCGATGCCCGCCACAACAGACGCATGGCGCGACCTGCAAACAGCGGTGCCCCGCGGTAACCGGAGACCTGCAATCTGTGCTCCAGATAGGCGCGAGTCTCGTCAAAACGTAGCGGCCGCAGGCAGTAGGAGAAGCCAATCCGCTGGCGCAGTTGGCGCAGATGCGGCTTGGCCAGTCTGGCATCCAGCTCCGGCTGGCCGAACAGCACGATCTGCAGCAGCTTGCTCGATTCGGTCTCGAGATTGCCGAACAGGCGGATCGCCTCCAGTGTCTCGTCCGGCAGCGCTTGCGCCTCGTCAATCAGCACCACCACCCGACTGCCCTGCTGGTGCAGACTGATCAGGTGACGATGGATACGATCGGTCAGATCCAGTTCGCTCTGATCCCGTACCGCCAACCCCAGCTCCAGCGCCAGCGCGATGCGCAGCTCGGCCGGAGTGAGGTGGGGATTGGGCAACCAGGCAAGCCGCACCGGACGCGCTTCCGAGCCCAGCTCGCTGAGCAGCTTGCGGCAGAGCAGGGTCTTGCCGGTACCCACCTCGCCGGTCACCTTGATAAAGCCCTCCCCCTGCGCCAGCGCCCAGTTGAGCACCTGCAGCGCCTCTTCGTGAGGCGGCAGGCCGTAGTAGAAGCCGGTATTGGGGGTGAGGCTGAACGGCGCCTCCTGCAGGCCGAAGTGGGTCAGGTACATGAGATCTCACCTGCCACGACAAGCAAGCAGCCTGTGCTGGCAAGGCAGCACAGGCCGTTCGGGATAAGGGTGACCGCATCTGGTGTCATGGGTCAGCCCTTGGCCGGATACCATTTGTCGAGCAGCTCGGAGGAGCGTTGCAGCTCATTTTGCCAGGTATCTTTCTCCACCACGGTCGGTTTGAGCATGATCACCAGCTCCACCTTCTTGGTGCTCTCGCGGCGGTTGGTAAAGGCTTCACCCACCCAGGGAATATCCCCCAGCAGCGGCACCTTGCTGACGATCTCCTGCTTGTCGGTCTTCATCAGGCCGCCGATAACGATAATGTCACCGTTATTGGCCTGCACCACGGTATCGGATTCGCGGATCGAGCTCTTGGCGAGCGGCAGTTGCAACTTGCCACCCGAGGTACCCATGTCGATCACCTTGTTTTGCTCTTCGGTATCGATAACCGAGGGATGGATATGCAGCAGCACCTTCCCCTCTTCATCGATCTGCGGCGTTACGTCCAGAGCTATACCGGAGAAGAAGGGGGTCAGCTCCACGTTAGGTGTCTTGTCTGTGCCCGTCGAGGTAGTGGTAATGGTGGTGGACGCATTGGTGACGTAATACTCGTCCGTCCCCACCTTGATCACCGCCTTCTGGTTGTTGGTCGCGGTGACACGGGGGCTGGAGAGGGTATTCACATCGCCCTGAGTCTTGAGCAGGTTGACCGCTACATTGAAGTTGCCGTCAGAGACCTTGAAACCGGCGCCGCCACCCAGTGCAGTGAAGATCTGGTTAGGGGTGGTGGGTAACTAGGTATTGGCCAGTGAACCGCCACCGGTAATCCCCTTGTTGCCATCCCAGCTGGCGGAGAGACCGCTCCAGTCCACTCCCTGCTCATACCCTTCGTTGAGGGCAACTTCGATGATCCGCGCCTCCAGCACCACCTGCCGCTTGAGGTGACTATCGGATTGATTCAGGAATTCACGCACTGCCTTGAGCTCTTTCGGGTAGGCGCGAATGGTGACCAGACCCGCCTGCGGGCTGGTGATCACCGCGCGACCATCACCCGTGCCAATCAGGGTCTGCAGAGAGTCGCGCAGATCGGTCCAGTAGTCGCTGTTGGTATCGGTCTCGATACGGGTGCCATTGCTGCTGTTGCCGTTCGAGTTGTTGCTGGAGGAGTTATTGGTGCTGTTGTTGTTCGATGCACTGTCAAAACTGCTGTCGCTGCTGTTATTGCTGTCATTGGCCGTCACCCCGCCGGTGCTGACCGAGGTGCGGGAGAGACCACGACGGGACATCATCAGGTAGTTGACCGGGATGGTTTCGGTACGCAGACCCGCCGGATAGATATGGAAGACATTGCCCTTGCGCTGCACATCGAAGCCGTACATGTCGCCCACCACCGCCAGCACCTCTGGCAGAGTCACATCCTTGAGCTCGACGGAGACCAGCCCGGCCACCCCGGGGTGAACCGCCACGCTGTAGCGGGAGCCCTTGAACAGGGAACCGAAAAACTCTACCGCCTCCACGTCGTGAGCCGCGATACGCAGCCGCTTCTCCGGCATGCCGACCGGCATCTGCGGCCGGTTCAGCTGCAGCAATTCACTTTGCACCGATTTGGGCAACGCGGTCAGAGGGGCAGCCTGTTTCTGCTGTTCGTTCATGGCCTGTTTGAGAGCATCCTTCGCCTGGGTCGGCTCGGGGTGCTGATACGTGGTACAGCCTGCAGCCATCATGGCCACGGTGATCAGACAGAGACGGTGTTTTTTCATGTAATTAGGGCACCCTGACTTGCAATTAAACTCGATAAAGCCGATTCACCTCTCGAGAGGCAAGCACGACTCAAACCCGGATCTTGCTGGCAAACAGTGTTACCGCATGGCGTTTTCCCGCCTTTTCCAGCACCACGGCATCGGCATTGATGGCCACCAGCGTATAGCCGTCCACCTGTTGCCCGACCCGATAACTCTTGCCATTAAGTACCGCCAGTGCCGGGCCATTGCCCAGCACGACACTCTGCAGCTTCGGCAAACCGGCATTGCTCTCGCCGGTCGCACGGGCGCCAACCGCCACATCTGCCAGCGGCGCGGTGGGATCCTGCAATACCTCGACCTGCTCCGCCTGTGCCAGCAAGCTGAACAGGCAACAGCACAACGCAAATACTCTAGCCACGGATAAACTCCTTGCTGGTACTCAGGGTGTAGATCTCCATCTCCACCACCGCGCCGGGATAGGCTTTGACCTGATAGTCGAACTGCTTCCAGTAGAAGTGACGCGGCAAGGCTTCCAGCGCTTTAAGATATTGATACACATCGAAATAGCCGCCTTCAAGCTGAAGCCGGATACCATGCTTGTAGAGATTGACCTTCTGCTCTCCTGCCATCAGCGGGGTCGGCTCCAGCGAACTGAGAGCCAGCATGTGAAGGTTGGCGGAGCGGGAGAGCAGCGCCTCCAGCACCAGCGGCATCTCGTGCGCCGGGATCAGATCGACGGTCTGGGCCTTCAGCTCATCGTCGATCCGGGCCAGATCCGCCTCGACTTGCGCCAGCTGGTCACGAACTCCCTGATTGGGATCCCGCTTGAGCCGTGCCTGTTTGCCGAGGTTTTCCAGCTCCATGATCTCGAGGTCACGCTCGGCGGTGCTCAGGGCCATGCGATCCTGCTGCAGGCGGGTATCGGCGCCATCGAGCCAGCCGTAGAGTCCGGCCGCGCCCAGCAGCACCAGACCAGTCAACAGGATCAACACCCGCTCCCGCTGGCTCAACACGGCGATACGCTGGCCCCATGCCTGCCATTGTGTTTTCAGGTTCATCAGGGTTTCTCCCGCGCAATGCCGCTCAACTGGAAGGTCAGACGCCCCTCCTTGTCACGGCCGAGGGTCAGTTCACCAAACTCCTTGCCCACCAGACTCGGGGTCTGCTTGAAGCGGTTGACCCAGGCCGGCACATCCTGACTGCGTCCGGCAAAGCCGGAGAGGTTGATCCGCCCTTCGTTGATCTCGATGCGCTGCAACGAGAGGTTGCTGTTGCGAATGCGGGAGAGATCCGCCATCACGCTGGCATAGCCCTGGGATTTTTGCAGGGTCAAGCTGCCCAATTGGCGCATCAGCCCCTGCTTGGCCGTCAGCTCATCCTGCTTGTTGACCAGTTGCTGTTGCAGCCTGGGATCTGCCTGATGGCGCGCCAGCTCGGCATCGAGCCGCTGCGCCTCGCTTCGCTTGAGTTCCAGCTCGGCAGAGCGCTGCGCCAGCGCCCGGCTGACCTGCTGCTGCTGCCAGCTGTAACCGACCCCCGTCAACAGGATCAGCAGCAGCGCAAAGCCCCATACCAGCGCCATCTGATTGAGGCTGGCCCACTGCCGCTTGGGACGAAACTCGGCGCCATAGAGGTTTATCTGACGTTTCATCACGCATCCTCCCCGATGGCGGCTGCGTAGGCCGAGAGGTATTCGACGCCGGCCAGGATCGCCTTGTTGGCCATGGCGGAGACGGCAAAGCCGAAGGTCTGCTCCATGTGGCGCACCAGGGTACCGATAAAGGGCGAGGCGACGGCGAACTGCATCTGCCCCAGCTCGGGCAATTTCAGCTGGCCCGCCAGATAGTCGAGGGAGCGCTGGATCTCCAGCGCCAGTGAATCGAGCAGCATGCTGTCCGGCTCATGTTCGCCAGTCAGGCTGGTAAAACCGCGCAGCTGGCGGGAGAAGCAGAGCCCGCCCTGATGGAAGACCAGCAGTTGCAGATCCTGCCCCTTGGGCTGCCACAGCAGCATGCGCACCGTCTCGTCAGCGTCATAGAGAGAGGTCAGCGCCAATTCGTCACTGATGATGGATTGCAGGGTCGCGATGCCGTTGATGGCATCGGCCAGCTGCTGCACCCGGCTCTTGGGCAAGCAGATCACATTGATGCGCGGGCGACCGGCAGGCGGGGTGGGCAAGTCCACATAATCCATCGCCAGTTGCAGCACGGGTTCGCTGACATAATCCTTGATAGCCCAGGGGAGCGCCCCCGCCATCTCGGCGTCAGGCACGGCAGGCTTGTCGATCTGGATCTGTTGATAAAGGCTGGCGGCGAGGGCCACCCGCACCGTAGACTTGGCCAGCCCATGACGGCTGAACAGCTCGTTCATGGCCACTGCCCACTCCTGTGGGCCGTTGATGGTGCGCGTTGCGAAGACGGGGGGATTCCCCACCGCAGCCAGCATGATCCTGTCATTGGCCAGCAAGAGCCCGACCTGGCGGCTTGGCGTCGACCGTCTGAACAGTTGTTTCATGTAAGCCCGCCCATCAATAGTGATTAAATGTATGAAATATTAACATAAACAGCAGATTAGCCTCCAGATTAAAAGACGGACTCACTATTGCAAGCCAACCTTTCCGCCGAGTCAGAGGGTCAAGCCATCCTCCCTTCTCCCCTGCAACGCCTCCACCATCCGTTGCTGACCCGCTATGGCGTCGAGCTGTGGTGCAAGCGGGATGATCTGATCCATCCGGCCATCTCCGGCAACAAGTGGCGCAAGCTCAAGTACCACCTGCTGCATGCCAAAGAGCACGGCAAACGGCATCTGCTCTCGTTTGGCGGCGCCTACTCCAATCATATCCACGCGCTGGCGGCAGCGGGGTGCCAATCTGGTCTTCGTACTACCGGTATCATACGGGGCGAATATGACGCCGTCAGTAACTCTACCCTGCGGGATGCCCGGCACTGGGGCATGGATCTCGTTTTTGTCGACCGCCAGAGTTACCGGCGACGGCAGGATCCCGACTGGCTGGCCCAATTCGATGCCCCCGACACCCTGATCGTGCCGGAAGGGGGTAGCAGCCCGCTGGCCATCCCCGGGGTGGCGGAACTGGTCGGCGAAGTGCCCTTCTCGCCGGATCTCTGGGTACTGCCCTGCGCCAGCGGCGGCACTCTGGCGGGCCTGATCGCTGGCAAACGGTATCGGGAGCAGATCCTCGCCATTGCGGTACTGAAAGGAGGCGGCTTTATCGCTGACGAGGTGTGTCGCCTCCATCCCGCGGCGGCCCATATCCCCGGCTGGCGCATCGCGCTCGATCACCACGATGGTGGCTATGCCAAGTTCAGCCCGACCCTCTGGCAGTGGGTGCAGGATTTCAGCGCCACAACCGATCTGCCCCTTGAACCCATCTATAGCGGCAAGGCAATGCGGGGTCTGTTTCGCGAACTGGCGGCGGGCCGTATCGCCCCCGGCAGCAAAATCGTCTTTATCCACACTGGCGGCATGCAAGGGCTCGCCGGGCTGCGGGAGCTGGGGCGACTGTGAGCCCCGCCTGACGGCAACCGCAAACAGCATCGCAAACAAGAGAGGGTCGCCCCAAGGCGACCCTCTCTTGTTTATCTCAATCACCAGCCGGTTCCAGCACCAGCCGCTGGGGCTCGGCAAACCAGGGCCCCTGCCCGGCATGCACCCCGAGGTGGCGCAGCATCTTCCACTCATCGCCACTCTCCACCCCCACTGCCAGCACCCGGGTGCGGGTATTGGCACAACCCCCAACCAGACTGCGTACCGCCATCTGGTTGACCTGACGGGCATGGATCTCCCGCACCAGGCTGGGGTGCAGCTTGAGGAAGTTGATCTCGAACTCCTTGATGTACTGGGTGCTCACCACATCCTGACCGGCATGATCGATGGCCAGCTGGCAACCCAGCATCCGCAAAGAGCGCAGCGGCCGCTTGAGCGCCTCGAAGTGGCGGGTCACTTGGGATTCCGAGAGTTGCAGGATCAGCCGCTCGTTGGTGCTGCGCGGCAGCTGGAACAGGGCGAAGAAGAGCCAGCGCTGGAACTCGCGGTTGAGCAGGCTCTGGGCACTGAGGGTCAGGCTGATGGGGCAGCTCTGCTCGGAACGCTGGCGCAGCAGGGCTAGGGTCTGCTCCGCCACCAGCCGATCCAGTTGCAGTAACAGGCCCACCTTCTCCGCCATCGGCATGAAGATCCCCGCCTGCAAAGCCCGTCCCTGCTCGTCGTGCAGATAGGTGAGCAGCTCCTGCTGCAACACCACCTGCCCCCGATCCTGCTGGATCGGCTGGGTGTAAAATTCGATGCCGTGCTCTTCGAGACGGCGGCTGATCAGGGTGCGCCAACGTACCGTGCCCTTGCTGCTCTGCTCCTCATCCAGCTGCTTCTCGTAGAGGAACCAGCCGTTGTGCCCTTGCAGACGGGCGCTCTTGAGGGCCAGCTCCGCCTCCTCCTGCACCTTGAGCAGGCTGTCTTGTGCCTGATAACAGACGGCGCCGAGATAGACCGCAGTCTCCGGATTGACCTCCTGCGGCCAATGCAGCCGTTGCAGGCTCTTGAGCAGCTGGCTGGCGCTATCCACCATCTCGCTCTCGGACATATTGGGCAGCAACACCGCAAAAACCTGACCGGCATAGCGGGCCTGCAGGGCACCGTTGTGTTTGCGCACGAAGGCACCTATGGTGGCGCTCGCCTCCATCATCAAATCATGCCCCAGCAGCTCGAACTGATCGGCCTCCAGCTCCTCCAGACAGGCGAGATCGATCAGCAGCACGCCGCCGCTCATCACGCTCGCCTCCATGATGGCACTCTCCAGCCGGTTGTCGAAAAACAGCCGGTTGCCGATGCCGGTCATCTTGTCGACGAAGGCGTTACTGCGAATGAAGTTGTCGAAGCGGCTGCGCTCCTTGCGAGCATCCGCCAGCTCGGCGAGCAGGTGGTCGAGAGCCTGACTGGCGGCCACCGGCCACTCTTCGGCGGGGTCATGATTCAGCTTGGAGAGTTTGTCATCGAGGATCAGCTGGGCGCGAATGCTCAACAGCTCGGCACCGCGCAACTGCTGGCGCAGCCAGCGAATGGAGTACCAGAGACCGAACACCACGATAAAGACGCCGAACGAGATGCCGGACATCGCCTTGATGGAGTACTCCGCCTCCTTGAAGGGGCGCTCCAGCTTGAAATTGGCCTGCATGTCAGCCTGGTGGGGCAACGGCCGGTTGTATGGCTGCAGCAGCTGTTCATCGACCACATCCTGCACGTTGCGGAACCAGTAGACCCGCTGGTCGTTCTGACGAACCTCCAGCTCCACCACATGGGCAGCCCGTAGCAGGGTGGGCAGCCAGTGACTCATATCTTCCATGTCGTGAGCAACATCGAGCTGCTTGTCGATCACTTCGACCAGTGCATCGACCTTCTTTTGCTGCAACTCCATGCCCAGCTCGCGAAAGCTGAACACCCCGCCAATCAGCACGGTCACCATGGCTGCGATCACGCAAAGGGTGATAAATGAGACAAGCTGTGTAGTGAGTTTCATGCACCTTTCCGTATGCCCGGTACCATCCATGTGACCTCATGCTAGCAGCGACGTCAGCACCGCAGCTATGGATGAAGATCCCGCTTCTGCAATTTAAGCGGGCAAGCATAACCCAAAGCAGAGGGAGAATACCAAGGATGACGGGCTACAGACGCGGGAAAGGGCGGGATGACAGACAGAAAAATGGTCCCTCAAAGGGGACCAAAAGGAACACTCATATCAAAACTAACACTCTGTGCTACTGACAAAAAACAGATACAGGAGTATTGAACACACGGTGAGTCAAACCGCAGGGCTACTCTAATGCAGTTCGGATAAGCTGAGCAATTGTCATTTATGACAGGTCAGCGATTGAATCTTGCGTGAAAATAATAAAAATCATTACAAATCAAATAAATAACAGGCCATCCAATCAGTTTGATAACTCTGATTCAAATTGATTGTACTAATCCATTATGATGACAATCTCCAACTGTGTCTTATGAAACTGGCAGGTACTCCCTTTGCGCATATCTCCCGTCTGGATCTCTCTGTTGCTGTTCGCCCTGCCTATCGTGGGTAGCCAGTCGCTCGGCCTGTGGTTTGCCAAACCGATGGCCTATCACCTGCTGGAGCAGAAAGTCTCCGAGATCAAGGGGGCTATGGCAGAACGCCACAAAGATCTGAATGAAGACATCAGCAAGCAGCTGGCACAGTTTAAATTCGACTGTGGTGCCAAGGACATGATGCTGCTGCGCGATCCCCGGTTCTACCGCACCCATATCCGTTTGCAGGGGCTGGAGCTCGCCTCCGGTACCAGCTGCTCCAGTCTGGGAGTGGGGATTACGATGCTCAAAGATGCCCAAAACAACGGGCAGAAGTACGGAAAACTGGGGATTACTGCCACTGTGGCCAAATTCAATACCGAGCAGGAGCTGGTGGTCTACTACCAATCCGGCGGCAACCTCGCCTACTGGGTGCTGGACAACAGCTGGGGTCACTCGAAGCTAAAAGGCCCTTGTGCCAACTGCTTCTATCTGGAGTTCAGCCGGCAGGCTCCCAATGCAAAGACCATCAACTTTCCCCGTGGCGACAAGGCCATCAAGCACGAAGAGGGCAGCCGCAGCCTGAGTTTCTACGATCCGAGCGAGCTCACCAGACAGACAGTCTGGGCGGGAAAGGCGCTGGAGCAATATGCCCATGACCAGCTCAATCACTACGGCCTCTGGTCCGGCATAGTGCTAGGCACCCTGCTCAGTGCCGCGTACTGGCTACTGCGCAACTATCGGCGCTCCCTCAAGGGGCTACTGCAAACGGGGCTAGCCAAGCGGGAATTTGTGCCTTTTTACCAACCAGTGGTGAATAGCCAAACTCGCCAGGTTGTTGGCTTTGAGGCCCTGCTGCGCTGGCAACGTGGAAACGAGTTAATTCCTCCGGGTTCCTTTATTGACTATGCAGAGGAACAGGGGCTGATCCTGCCGATGACCGAGCAGTTGCTGGAGCAGGTGATCAGCGACCTGCCGCTGCTGGCGCCGGAGCAGTGGGTCAGCGTCAATCTGGTCGCCACCCATATCGAACAACCACTACTGCGCCAGCTGCTGGCAAAACACCATAACCCCTCCCCTGACCAGCTCACCTTTGAGCTGACCGAACGCAAACCGATCCACGACATCAAGGCGGCTACCGACGAGATCACCCTGCTGCAGCAGATGGGCTATCACTTCAAGCTAGATGATTTCGGTACCGGTTACGGCGGCTTTGCCTACCTGCAGAGCCTGGGGATCCGCCAGATCAAGATCGACAAGATGTTCGTCGATACCATAGGCACCAACGACCTCAAGCGCAGCGTGCTGGATGCCATCATCGTCTTTGGTCGGGAGTCCGGCATGGAGATGATCGCCGAAGGGGTCGAGAGCCAGCTGCAAGTCGACTATCTGAGCCAGCACGGCGTCTATCTGATCCAGGGCTACTTCTTCGGCAAGCCCATGCCTTTCAAGATGTTGCCCAGCTGGCAACAGGAGTGGCAGCAGCAATACCGCGAGGCCAGCTAGCGCAGATATTGCAGGATCTGACCGCGAAACGGCTGGGCAAGCTGCTCGACATCATCAGGCTGGTGCTGGCTGTGCCGGTAGCCCAGCCCGGCCATCAGCCGGGTAAAGCGCCCCTGCTGACCGCGCCCCGGATCCACCAGGATCACTTTGCAGCTTGAGTTGGCATGCTGCTCGATAAAGGCCGCCAGCATCTCCACATGGCCGCGCTCATAGAGCAAGTCGCTGCCGATGATCAGATCGAAACGACCCAGATCGGTGGCGGCATCAGCCCAACCGGTACGGATGAAGGGGATCTCGGCCCCCTGATTGAGCAACACATTCCGGGCCAGAAAAGCGCCCGCCTCGGGGTGATAGTCGGTGGCCGTGATGTCGGCATGACGATGGTTGAGCACCAGACTGGCCAATCCAATGCCGCAGCCCACCTCCAGAATCCGCAGTCCTGTCACCTCCTGACACACCATCTGGCTGGCCAGCACCCGGCCAGAGTCCCAGACAATCCCGAACAGCGGCCAGAAGGCCGAGGAGATGCCGAGTGCCTCTGCCTCGCCCCCATCGTCGGAGAACTGCTGATTGTCGCGCAATGTGCGCAGATGGATATCCAGCTCACCAAATTCGATGGTGTGGTAACGCAGACGAACCGCTGACATAAGCACCCTTATCGCGGGGATAGCAGCCACAGCGGCAGGATTGCCGCAACGACCGCTACCTCGCCATGCTACCCCTGCACGGGCCCGATACCTATCCCTATCGGGGAGAGCGACCCAACCCCTTCAACCGCTCATTTACATTCCGCAACAAAATGATCTGCCCGGATGGGGGTCACTGCCTTTATCATAAGGGGCTGGTTATCGCGCAACCGATAACTACGCAGCCTGTTTATGTCATCCGGTCGCTCAGACCCCCAGAAGAGAACCATTGCCTATGAAGACATTTATCCGGCAAGAGATTGCCCTGCCCGTTGGCCTGCTGACCCTGCTCTTTTTCAAGACCCTGGGCAGCGACCTGCTGACAGAGACAACTCCGCTCGCGATTTATCTTCCGGTCTCGCTGGCTCTGCTGGCCGTCGTTACCTGGGCCATCTTCTCGGTGGTGCGCCACTCCGACGCCCTCGCCATCAAGCTGGGCGAACCCTTCGGCACCCTGATCCTCACCCTGTCGGTCATTTCGCTGGAGGTAGTGATGATCTCCTCGGTGATGCTGACCGGCGAGCCCAACCCCACCATGGCCCGCGATACCATGTTTGCGGTGGTGATGCTGGTGAGCACCGGGCTGGTGGGCTTCACCCTGCTGTTTGGCGGCTGGCGCTACCACACCCAGAGCTTCAATCTGGACGGGGTCAAATCCTATCTGGTGGCCATCATCCCGCTGGCGCTGCTCTGTCTGGTGCTGCCCAACTTCACCCGGGGCGGCACGGTCGGCAGCATGTCGAGCCCCATGTCATGGATGCTGATCATCATTTCAGTCCTGCTCTACGGGGTCTTTTTGCTGATCCAGACCCGCAGCCACAGCCACTTCTTCGTCGACAGTGATCACGAGGATTACGAAGAGCACCACGGCCCGCTGCAGAGCAACGTCTATCACACCCTGCTGCTACTCGTTTATCTGGTGGTGGTGATCCTGCTGGCCAAGACGCTGGCCATCCCCATCAACTACGGGGTACATGTGATGCAGGCCCCTGCAGCACTGGGTGGTTTTATCGTGGCCTGTATCGTGCTGGCGCCCGAAGCGGTCGGTGCCATCAAGGCCGCCTTCAACAACCAGCTGCAGCGGGCGATGAACCTCTACTTCGGCTCTGTGCTGGCTACCATTGCCCTCACAGTACCGGCGGTACTTCTTATCGGCGCCATCATGGGGCAAGAGGTGCGCCTCGGGCTCTCGGCCGCCGATATGGTGCTGCTGGTCACCACTCTCATGGTCTGTAAAGTGACCTTCAGCAGTGGCCGCACCAATGTGCTCCATGGTGCGACCCATCTGGTGTTGTTCGTGGTCTATCTGTTCCTGATGTTCGAACACGAATAACCGCGTTTAGCCAACGCCAGAAACGAAAAGACCGCCCGATTGGGCGGTCTTTTGTCATCTGCTCCCGGATCTCACCGGCGCCAGTGAAGCGGCTTCCCCCTCATCC
>NZ_JBFODS010000019.1:44234-87563 GCF_040908445.1 Aeromonas sp. R10-2
ATCCCCCACCCTTCTCCCGCCAGGGGAGAAGGGGGATCAAGGCTTACAGGCTGGGCAGCACCCCGGCCGGGATCAGGTCGTTGTAGCTGGCACGACCCAGCAGGGCAGCTGCCGCTTCGATATCCGGCGAAAAATACCTGTCCTTGTCGTAGAAGCTCACCTCTCCCCGCAGTCGTCCCTTGGCCAGCTCGATAAGCTCGGTGCTGCGCAAGGGCGCACGGAAGTCCAGACCCTGTGCCGCCGCCAGCAGCTCAACCGCCAGAATGCCGCAGGTGTTCTCCGCCATGTCCGCCAATCGACGAGCGGCGAAGGTGGCCATGGAGACGTGATCCTCCTGATTGGCCGACGTAGGCAGGCTATCCACCGAGGCGGGATGGGCCAGGGTCTTGTTCTCGGAGGCCAGCGCCGCCGAAGTGACCTGAGCGATCATAAAGCCGGAGTTGACCCCGCCGTTGTTGACCAGAAACGCCGGCAGACCGGACATCCGAGAGTCAATCAACAGCGCCATGCGCCGCTCTGAAAGTGAGCCGATTTCGGCGATGGCCAGCGCCAGATTGTCGGCGGCAAAAGCGACCGGCTCGGCATGGAAGTTGCCGCCGGAGAGGATATCTTCATCCTCGGCAAACACCAGCGGGTTGTCGGAGACCGCGTTGGCCTCGCACACCAGCACCTCGGCGGCCTGACGGATCTGGGTCAGGCAGGCACCCATCACCTGCGGCTGGCAGCGCAATGAGTAGGGATCCTGCACCTTCTCGCAGTTGTGATGGGACATGCCGATCTCGCTGCCATCCACCAGCAGGTGGCGATAGCAGGCGGCCGCATCGATCTGGCCACGCTGACCGCGTACTTCGTGGATGCGGGCATCGAACGGCCGGCGGCTGCCGAGCGCAGCTTCAACGCTCATGGCGCCGATGGTGATGGCACCGGCGTAGAGATCCTCGGCATGGAACAGCCCTTCCAGCGCAAAGGCGGTGCTCGCCTGAGTGCCGTTAAGCAGCGCCAATCCTTCTTTGGGTGCCAGTGCGATAGGCTCGAGCCCGGCAATTTTCAGTGCAGTAGCGGCGTCGATCAGCTCGCCCTTGTGGCGGGCCTTGCCTTCACCGATCAGCAGGCAGCTCATATGAGCCAGCGGCGCCAGATCGCCGGAGGCACCGACGGAGCCCTTCTTCGGCACCACCGGATAGACTTCGGCGTTGATGAGGGTCATCAGGGCCTCAAGCACCGTCAGCCGGATGCCGGAGAAGCCGCGCGCCAGCGAGTTGAGCTTGAGCACCATCATCAGCCGCACGGTGGCGTCATCCATGTACTCGCCAATCCCTGCCGCGTGGGAAAGCACGATGGAGCGCTGCAGCTCGTCCAGCTGCTCCACCGGAATGCGGGTGTTGGCCAACAGGCCAAAGCCGGTGTTGATGCCATACACCACCCGGTTCTGCTCGATCACCTTGGTAACTACGGCAGCTGAGGCGTGGATCCCCGGCAGCGCGGCCGGATCCAGTGAAACATGTACCGGCTCGCGGCTGACGCGGCGCAGGGTGGCAAGATCCAGCTCGCCCGGAGTAATAGTCAATTCAAACATGGTGTTACACCTTTACTTTGACACCGTTGGCGCCGTCAATCATCGGCAGATCCAGTTTCGCCTCATGGGCACAGTTGATGGCAATCTCGTAGCCGGCATCCGCGTGGCGCATCACCCCGGTGGCCGGGTCGTTGCGCAGCACCCGACCGACCCGCTTGGCAGCGTCATCGGAGCCGTCGCAGACGATCACCACGCCGGAGTGCTGGGAGAAGCCCATGCCGACCCCGCCGCCGTGGTGCAGCGACACCCAGGTCGCGCCACCGGCGGTGTTGAGCAGGGCGTTGAGCAGCGGCCAGTCGGAGACGGCATCGGAGCCATCCATCATCGACTCGGTCTCGCGGTTCGGGCTCGCCACCGAGCCGGAATCCAGATGGTCGCGGCCAATGACGATGGGGGCTTTCAGCTCGCCGTTTTTCACCATCTCGTTGAAGGCCAGACCGAGGCGTACCCGATCCTTGACCCCGACCCAGCAGATCCGAGCCGGCAACCCCTGAAACGCGATGCGCTCGCGGGCCATGTCGAGCCAGTTGTGCAGGTGAGGATCATCCGGGATCAGCTCTTTGACCTTCTGATCTGTCTTGTAGATATCTTCCGGATCGCCGGAGAGCGCCACCCAGCGGAACGGACCAATCCCCTCGCAAAACAGCGGGCGAATGTAGGCGGGAACGAAGCCGGGGAAGTCGAACGCGTTCGCAACCCCCTCCTCCAGCGCCATCTGGCGGATGTTGTTGCCGTAATCCAGAGTCGCCGCGCCGCGCTCTTGCAGGGTCAGCATCGCCTCCACCTGACGGGCCATGGAGCGACGGGCGGCCAGATTCACCTCCTGCGGTGCACTCTTTTGCAGCTCGCGCCACTGGGCCACGCTCCAACCCTGTGGCAGGTAGCCGTGCACCGGGTCGTGGGCAGAGGTCTGGTCGGTCACCACGTCAGGAGTGATGCCACGGGCCACCAGCTCGGCGAACACATCGGCGGCGTTGCCGAGCAGACCGACGGAGACGGCGCTGCCGCTCTGTTTGGCCTCCTCGACCATGGCCAGCGCCTCATCCAGACTGTGAGCCTTCTTGTCCACATAGCGGGTGCGCAGACGAAAATCGATGCGGGTCTCGTCGCACTCCACCGCGATCATCGAGAAACCGGCCATGGTGGCGGCCAGCGGCTGGGCACCGCCCATGCCGCCTAGACCACCAGTGAGGATCCAGCGGCCCGCAGGCGAGCCGTTGAAGTGCTGATTGGCCACCGCGAAGAAGGTCTCGTAAGTACCCTGCACGATCCCCTGAGTGCCGATGTAGATCCATGAACCCGCGGTCATCTGGCCGTACATCATCAGGCCCTTCTTATCGAGCTCGTTGAAGTGCTCCCAGTTGGCCCAGTGGGGCACCAGGTTGGAGTTGGCAATCAGCACCCGCGGTGCATCCTTGTGGGTCTGGAACACCCCGACCGGCTTGCCGGATTGCACCAGCAGGGTCTGATCCTCCTCGAGCCGGGTCAGCACCTCGACGATCTTGTCAAAGCAGGCCCAGTTGCGGGCAGCGCGACCGATGCCGCCATACACCACCAGCGACTGGGGATGCTCGGCCACCTCGGGATCCAGGTTGTTCATCAGCATCCGCAGCGGCGCCTCGGTGAGCCAGCTCTTGGCGGTCAGTTCGGTACCGCGCGGGGCACGGATCAAGCGATTGGGATCATGACGGGGATCCTGCTGTTGCACAGACATACACACTCCTTGTTGTATCAATAGGGTGCCTTTGGAGACGGGCGGCCAAAGGGTTAACGGGTCAACAGATGAACCAGTCGCGCGGCCACGCGGGCACTGCGGTTATCCTGATCCAGCGTCGGGTTGTACTCGGCCAGATCAGCGAGCCTCAGCTTGCCGCTGGCCCGGATATGGGCAATGAGCGGTTCGATCACCGCCAGCTCCACACCACGGGCGGCGGGGGCGCTCACTCCCGGCATCAGGTTGCCGGGCAGCACATCAAGATCGATGGTCAGATATAGGTGATCGCAGTGGGCGATAAAGGCGTCCAGTCCGCTTAGCAAGGCTGGCAGCTCGGTCTGGGTCATCGCCTCATCCAGCACATGCCACACACCCAGCGCCTTGGCACGGGCAAACAGGGCTTGGGTATTGGCGGTCTCGGCTACCCCGAGGCAGGCGTAGTGAAACGGCGTGCCCTGAGCGGCACACTGCTCGGCGATCTGGAAGAAGGGGGTACCGGAGCTGGCCTGCTCCTGTTTCATGCGCAGGTCGAAGTGGGCGTCGAGGTTGATGATGCCTATCTTGCCATTGCCGCCCAGATGATTGTTAAGGCCGCTCCAGCTACCGAAAGCCACCTCGTGGCCGCCCCCCAGCACCAGCGGGAAGTGGCCCAGATCGAGCGCAGCGGCGACCCGCTCGGCCAGATAGCCGTGGGCGGCGTCGAGATTGCCATCGGTACAGCTCACATCCCCACCATCGTAGACAGGTCGATTCAGGTGCCAGGCGGTGTTGGCCAGCAGCTTGCGCACCGCTTGCGGAGCACCGGCGGCGCCGACACGCCCCTTGTTGCGGCGAACCCCTTCATCGCAGGCAAAACCAAGCAGTACTACACCGGCAGAGTCTTGTGCTCCGGCGGTCCAGGGCAGCACCTTGTCGTGCCAACGCAGGGCCAGTTCGCCATCTTCCGGATCCTGCCGCCCCTGCCAGAGCGACATGTCGATCGGGTTGAACTTATCCATGGAGAGTCTCCTCGCCTTTGAAGATGCGGCCTGCCAGCTGATCGACGCCGACCATGTAGCTCAGCTCGGCCGGATGGGCGCAGTGCCAGATCAGAAAATCGGCCGTCATGCCAGCCTTGAGCTGGCCAAGGCGATCCTGCTCGCCGAGCGCTTTGGCGGCGTGACGGGTCACCCCGAGCATGGCCTCCACCGGGGTCAGGCCGAACAGAGTGCAGGCCATGTTCATCGCCATCCGCAGCGAGACGATGGGCGCGGTACCCGGGTTGATGTCGGAGGAGACCGCCATCGCCACCCCCGCCTTGCGCAGAGCTGCAACAGGGGGCAATTTGGTCTCTTTGAGGAAGTAGAAGGCGGTGGGCAGCAGGGTGGCGACCACGCCACGGTGGGCCAGCGCCAGGATCCCTTCCGGATCCAGATACTCCAGATGATCCACCGAGAGGGCGCCAAAGTTGGCAGCGAGCGTGCTGCCACCGAGATTGGAGAGCTGATCCATATGCCCTTTCACCGCCAGACCGTATTGATCCGCCGCCAGATAGACCTGCTCGGTCTGGGCCAGCGAGAAGCCGATATGCTCGCAGAAGACATCTACCGCATCGGCCAGACCCGCCTCGGCGGCGGCCGGGATAATCTCCTGACAGATGGTCTCGACCCAGCTGTCGGGATCGTCGCGATACTCCGGCGGCACCGCATGGGCCGCCAGCAGAGTAGTTTTGACCCGGATCGGCAACGCCTCTCCCAGTCGGCGGGCCACCCGCAGCATCTTGAGTTCGTCATCCAGCGTCAGACCGTAGCCGGACTTGATCTCCACCGTGGTGACCCCTTCGCGGATCAGGGATGTCACCCTTGGCAACGCCAGCTCGAACAGCAGCTCTTCGCTGGCGGCACGGGTCGCACGCACCGTGCTGATGATGCCACCGCCCCGACGGGCGATCTCGGCATAGGCCACTCCCTGCTGACGCTGCTCGAACTCCTCGGCACGGCTGCCGGCGAAGACCAGATGGGTGTGGCAATCGATAAGGCCGGGAGTGACCAGCTTGCCCCGCATATCCTGCCAGTGAGCAGGATGGGGCCCCTTCAACTCGGCCATCGGCACCAGCGCGTGGATCTTGCCATCCTTCACGCCGATGGCGTGGTGCGGCAGCAGGCCGTAGTCGGCCAGCTCATCATTCAGGGTAGCGGGCGTCACGTTGAGCCAGACACGCTCGCAGTTCAACAGTTCCTTGTTCATAGCGACCTCAAATGTATATACATATCCTTATAGTCGATCTCTATGACGAAAGAAAGAGCGGCGTTCACATCCTGATAACAGCATCAAACTTAGAGTTTAAGCACAAAAAAGCCCACCAGGAGGTGGGCTTTGCAAAATCGAGCTGTATATACATTTACTCCATCTGAGCCTTGGAGCTTAGCTTGTAGCGGGAACCGGGGGAGAGCAAACGGGCGTAGGAGACCAGATGCCCCTCCGACCAGGTACGCCGGTGCAACAACAGGCAGGGGGAATCTACGCGGATCTGCAACAATCCCGCCTCACCGGCGCTGGGTAACACGGCTTCCACTACGTGCTCCATCTCGGAGAGGGGGCAGACATCCATCAGATAGCGGTTGGGAGTTTGCAGGGTGAAATCCTGCTCGCCATAGCCAGGCAGGCGCCCGGCATCGACAAAGCGCTCCTCCAATTGCAACGGCTCCCCATCGGCCTGATGGACAATCAAGCTGTGAAAGATGGGGGCGCCAACCCGCAGCCCCAGCTGTACCGCCACCTTCTCGTCGGCGGCCAGTCTCTGCAGCCGGATCACCCGGGCGCTGTACTCACCGCCACGCTCGGCGATCTCGTCGGCAATATTGCGAATAGCCAGCAGCGGTGACTCGGTGCGCCGGTCCGCCACGAAGCTGCCGGAACCGGCGGTACGCACCAGCCACCCTTCCGCCACCAGTTCCCGCAACGCCCGGTTGACCGTCATCCGGCTCACGGTGAACTGCTCGCACAGGGCCGCTTCGGTCGGGATCCTGTCCCCCGCCTGATAGTGGCGTTCGCGGATCCCGTCCAGAATGTGCTGCTTGATCTGCAGATAGAGAGCTGGTGCCACCATGAAGCACCCTAGCGCCGACGGTGGGGCGGACGCATGTCCGGCCAGGCACGATAGACATCGGGGATCTGATCCGGGCCGCTGATGCAGAGATCGAGATCATGCAGCAAGCCATCCTTGATCCCGTAGATCCAGCCGTGGACGGCCAGCTCCTGCCCCTTGCGCCAGGCGTTCTGGATAATGGTGGTGTGGCAGACGTTGGCGACCTGCTCGGCGACGTTCAGCTCGCACAGGTAGTCGAAGCGCTCGTGCTCATCCTCGATGGCCTCGAGCTCTTCACCGTATTTGAAGTAGACATCCTTGATGTTGCGCAGCCAGTTGTCGATGAGACCCAACTCCTGGTTCTGCATCGCGGCCTTGACGCCGCCGCAACCATAGTGACCGCAGACGATGATGTGCTTCACCTTGAGCACTTCTACCGCGTATTGCAGCACGGAGAGGCAGTTGAAATCGGTATGCACCACCAGATTGGCAACGTTGCGGTGGACGAAGACATCCCCCGGCAGCAAGCCCATCAGCTGGTTGGCGGGGACCCGGCTGTCGGAACAACCGATCCAGAGGTATTCGGGGGCCTGTTGGGCAGAAAGAGTGGCAAAGAAATTGGGATCTTCGGCTTTGATCCGTTCGGCCCACTCACGGTTGTTGGTAAACAGGTCGTTCAACAGTTTCACTTCTGCTCTCCCTAATGTGGCAGTGGCGGCAACATAACACACTCAAGGGTAACCAAAGCAAGGCCGACCAGATCCTTGCGAAACAAAAACAGGGCCATCAGGCCCTGTTTTTATGAGAGGAAGCATCAGGCTTCCATGGCATCTTTCAGCTTCTTGAGTGCGTTTTTCTCAAGCTGACGCACACGCTCGGCAGAGACGCCGTAGGTATCGGCCAGCTCCTGCAGAGTGGTCTTGCTGTCATCATCGAGCCAGCGGGCGCGGATGATGTGCTGGCTGCGCTCATCCAGGGTGGCGAGGGCCGAGCTCAGACGACGGGTCGCGTGATCGTCCCAGTTGTCGTTCTCGATGGTGGCGGCCAGATCGGAGGATTTGTCCTCCAGATAGTGAACCGGAGCGAAACCGCCCTCTTCCTCATCGTCACCCACCAGATCGAACGCCTGATCGTAGTTGGCCATCCGCGCTTCCATTTCGGTCACGTCAGCGGCAGAAACGCCGAGATCGGCCGCCACGGCCTGAACCTCTTCGTGGTTCAGCCAGCCCAGACGTTTTTTGGATTTGCGCAGGTTGAAGAAGAGCTTACGCTGGGCCTTGGTGGTGGCCACCTTGACCATGCGCCAATTGCGCAGGACATATTCGTGGATTTCGGCCTTGATCCAGTGCACGGCAAAGGAGACCAGACGCACGCCGACCGTCGGGTCGAAGCGCTTGACCGCCTTCATCAGGCCGATGTTGCCTTCCTGAACCAGATCGGCCTGAGGCAGACCGTAACCGGCATAACTCTTGGCGACATGAACGACAAAGCGCAGATGCGACATAACCAGCTGACGAGCAGCCTCGAGATCGCCATCCTGCTGCAAACGCTCAGCCAGTTCACGCTCTTCCTCTGCGCTCAGCACAGGAATAGAGTTTACTGCCTGGATATAGCCTTCCAGACTACCTTGCGGAATCAGAGCCATAGTGCGCTGCAATGAAGTTCCCATCTGTTACCTCTTACTTTTCAATCGAATCAGTCTAACACCCTGAGAGGGTCTGTCTACTGACCGGATGCCATTCTGCGGCGTGTATCAAAGAACATGCCCAGTTTTAGACCGGCTTATCTTAAGCCTGCAGGATGAATCATGAATGAACAGTCAAAAAAAGGGGGTCACAATGAAGGACCCCCGAAAAGTAGCATGCTAAGTCCATTGTTGCGGAGCTCGCAACCTTCACATGCTTGCCAAGTCTGACGAGCAAGGCAGAGGGGCCACACCCGTATAAATGCTTCAGCTTTAATAGACTGCTTATAAATCAGAAGGTTCACTGGATCTAGCGAAGATCCGGAAGATCATTGTTATTCAGAATACTCTGACTATGGGGGCCAAGCCAGAAACGGCCCCTCTTTTACTTGATCCGCCTCTCAAAATCCAGCGATTTACTTTGATGACAAAGTAATCAGGATGGTTCGATGTCGCGAATGTGGCGATGGACCGAGAACCAGGAGGCAATCAGCCCCAGCAGGGCGCCCAGCAGGATCAGATTGATCCCGTCTACCGCCCCCATGCCAACCAGCCGGAAGTTACTGTTATACAAGCCCGCCAGCTCCTTCACCACCCCTTCGCTCCAGATCACCATCACTTCGGTCAGCCACCAGGCCAGCATGCCGCCAATGACCCCGAACCAGATACCGGTATAGAGGAAAGGACGATGAATGAAGGAATCGGTCGCCCCCACCAGCTTGAGCACTTCAATCTCGGAACGCTGGTTGAGGATGTTGAGACGCAGGGTATTGCCGACGATCAGCAACACGGCGGAGAGCAGCAGCACCGCGATACCGGTAATGGTGTGGCGCAGCAGGTTCATGATCCCCTGCAACCGCGTCAGCCACTGCAGATCCAGCTTGCCCTGCTCGACCCCCACCTCGTTGTTGAGCTTGCTGAGCAGCTCGGCGGCCCCTTCCGGGTTCTGCCAGCGTGGATCCGGAATGACGCTCAGCACAGGCGGCAGCGGGTTGCTGTCCAGATAATCGAGGGCATCGCCGAAGCCGGAGATCTCGCGAAACTCCCGCAACGCATCGTCACGGCTCAGGTAGGTGACCGAATCCACCTCGGGATAGAGCAGGATCCTGTGCTGCAGATCGAGAATGCTCTGCTCCGGCAGATCCTTGCGCAGGTAAAGAGAGATCTGGGAACTGCTCTGCCAGCTCCCCTCCACTACCTCGGCGTTTTTCAGCAGCACGTGGAAGCAGGATGGCAGCGCCAGACTGACGCCAAGCACCGCCAGCGTCATCAGAGAGGCGAGCGGATTGCGCCACAACTCTCCGAGACTGGCAAACGCCTGCCGCACATGGTCAACCCCGTACATCATCAGACGGCGCAGCGGCGGTTGTTTATGACGAACGATAGCCATCAGAGCTCCTCCCCTGCCGAATACATCCGCCCCGCCTTGAGGGTCAGGGTGCGATAGCGCATGCGAGCGATCAGCCCCAGATCGTGGGTGGCAATCAGTACCGAGACCCCAAAATTGTTGAACTCCTGAAATAGCCGCATGATATCCATGGATAGCTGGGGATCCAGGTTACCGGTCGGCTCATCCGCCAGCAGCAGCGGCGGCTTGTTGACGATGGCACGGGCGATGCCGACCCGCTGCTGTTCACCACCGGAGAGCATGCGCGGCTGGTAACGCTCCTTGCCGAGCAACCCCACCTTGTCCAGCGCCGCCGCCACCCGCTTGTTGATGTCCGCATGGCTGTAGCCATCGATCACCAGCGGCAGCGCCACGTTGTCGAACACGGTGCGGTCCATCAGCAGGCGGTGATCCTGAAAGATCATCCCGATCTGGCGGCGAACATAGGGGATCTGGCTGCGCTGGATATGGCTGACATCGTCGCCATGGAAGAAGACGCGACCATCGGTCGGACGCTCCATCACGCTGATCAGTTTGAGGAGGGTACTCTTGCCCGCCCCCGAGTGCCCGGTCAGAAAGGCCATCTCTCCCTTGCGCAGGTGAAAGCTGACCTTTTGCAGCGCCTGATGGCCGCCGCTGTATACCTTGCTGACCTTGTCAAAACGAATCATAACGGTTCCCTGAAATTGACAAACCCCGACCGGAGTCGGGGTATGGAACACTTAATCATCACGGCTGAGCTGACTCATCGCGGCCGGACTTATTCATCGCGGCTGAAGAGCGCCTCGATGAAGTCGTTGGCAACGAAGGGACGCAGATCGTCGATCCCCTCGCCCACCCCGATGTAGCGGATCGGGATCTGGAACTTGTCAGCCACCGCGAAGATGACGCCGCCCTTGGCCGTGCCATCCAGCTTGGTAAGGGTGATACCGGTCAGGCCAACCGCCTCACTGAACAGCTTGGCCTGGCTCAGGGCGTTCTGGCCGGTGCCGGCATCCAGAGTCAGCATGATCTCGTGGGGAGCCTCTTCATCCAGCTTCTTCATCACCCGCACGACCTTCTTGAGCTCTTCCATCAGGTTGCTCTTGTTCTGCAAGCGACCGGCGGTGTCGGCGATCAGCACGTCAGCCCCGCGAGAGCGGGCGGCCTCGATGGCGTCATAAATGACGGAAGCGGAGTCGGCACCGGTGTGCTGGGCAATCACCGGAATGTTGTTGCGCTGACCCCAAACTTGCAGCTGTTCGACCGCAGCGGCACGGAAGGTGTCACCCGCCGCCAGCATCACGCTCTTGCCCTCAGCCTGGAACTGCTTGGCCAACTTGCCGATGGTAGTGGTCTTGCCGACGCCGTTCACGCCGACCATCAGGATCACATAAGGCTTCTTGCTGGTGTCGATCACCAGCGGCTGCTCCACCTTGGCCAGCATCTCGCCCATGTCCTGCTTGAGCAGGCCGTAGAGCGCCTCGGCATCCTTGAGCTGCTTGCGATCCGCGTGCTGCACCAGCCCCTCGATGATACGAGTAGTGGTATCCACACCGAGATCGGCGGTCAGCAACTGGGTTTCCAACTCTTCAAACAGCTCATCGTCGATCTTCTTGCCACGAAACAGGCCGAAGAAACCGGAGCCGATATTCTCCTTGGTGCGCACCAGACTGCGCTTGAGGCGAGCAAAGAAGCCCTCCCGCTGCGGTTTGTCCTGGGTGTCGTCGTCCACCTTGGCGGCCAGCGGCAGGGCTGCCAGGGCGGCGGCCTCAGCCTCCATCGCGGCGACCAGGCGCATATCTTCCGCTCGCTGGGCCTCTTTGGCGATACGGGCTTCTTCCGCAGCCTGAGCTTCAGCGGCAATGCGAGCCTCCTCCGCAGCGCGAGCCTCGGCAGCGATACGGGCCTCTTCCGCAGCGCGAGCTTCAGCAGCAATACGAGCCTCTTCCGCAGCGCGAGCTTCAGCAGCAATGCGAGCCTCTTCCGCAGCACGGGCTTCGGCAGCAATGCGAGCCTCTTCCGCGGCACGGGCTTCGGCAGCAATACGGGCCTCTTCCGCGGCGCGGACTTCGGCAGCGATACGAGCCTCTTCCGCAGCGCGAGCCTCGGCAGTGATACGTGCCTCTTCCGCAGCGCGAGCTTCGGCGGCAATGCGAGATTCTTCCGCGGCGCGAGCCTCGGCAGCAATACGAGCCTCTTCCGCAGCACGAGCTTCGGCAGCAATACGGGCCTCTTCGGCTGCCTTGACCTCAGCGGCTTGCGCCTCTGCGGCAGTGCGAGCGGCTTCAGCGGCACGCTCCTCTTCGGCGATCAGCGCTTCGTTGACGATCACCGGCTCCAGATCGGAAGCGCACTCCTCCACCACCAGTGGGCCGTGGTCGTCCAGCTCGGTCGGCAGGCAGCAATCATCTTGCAAAACGGAATTCTGTGCGCTGGCAGGCACTTCGGGGGCAACAGCCGGCGTACTATCGGAAACAGTGGTATCGGAAACGGGAGCGGGGGTAGCAGTGACCTCGGGCTCAACGGTAACGGGGGTGGCTTGGGGTGTCTGTGGTTGGACAGCCTCAGCCTCTTCTTTCTTGCGGCCGAAACCCAGCCAGGAAAACAAACCTTTTGCCATCTAAAAATACTCACATCAAAGGCTGACTGCTAAGATAGCCGTCCCTTGGCGGGTCGGCATAAAAATGAACCGCCTTATACTACCACTTTATTTTCTGACGATGAAACGCGATGCCCAGAGTGAAATCCAGCCGTAGCAACCCGAGCAAGAGTCCCGCCCCGCAAGGAAAATCGGGCTTTGTAAGAATCATCAGCGGCCAGTGGCGAGGCCGCAAATTGCCGGTCAAGGATGTGGAGGGGCTCAGACCCACCACGGATCGCGTCAAGGAGACCATCTTCAACTGGCTGGCCCCCCACATTCGTGGCACCCGCTGCCTGGATCTGTTTGCCGGTAGCGGCGGACTCGGACTGGAGGCGCTGTCGCGCTATGCCGAGCAGGTGACCCTGATCGAGATGGACAAAGGGGCCGCTGACCAGATCAAGAAGAACCTGACCGCCCTCGGCAGCAGCCAGGGTCAGGTGATCCAGTCAGATGCAGTGAGCTGGCTGCAAGGCCCGGCCACGCCGTTTGATCTGGTGTTCCTCGATCCGCCGTTTCGCCGCGAGCTGCTGCCGCAAGTGTGCGAACTGCTGGAGCAGCGCGGCTGGCTGGCGCCGGACGCCCTCATCTATCTGGAGCGGGAGAAGGAGATGGCCGATCTGGCGCTACCCGCCAGCTGGCAACTACTCAAGGACAAACAAGCCGGTCAGGTCTGCTATCAACTCTATCTAAGGGAGGTAAACAATGAAGCGAGTCTTTAATCTGTTGGCGATGGGGCTGATATTGTTCTTCTGGTTTGGCGTGCTGATAAGCCTGATCGCCCCGCTGCCCGGCAAACTCAACGGCTTTCTGCCGGTCTGCGGCGTGATCGTCGCCCTGCTACACTGGCTGCAGGCCAGCATGATCAAGGCAGCTTGCAAACGCTACTTCGCGGTCACCAAGGCCGAATTTGTCACTGTGCTGATCTTTGGTGTGTTTGGCATGGTCGACATTCGTCAGCGCCTGCAAGAGATCGTCAACGCCGCCCAGCGCGGCAATCTCTCGGGCAAACCATAAAAGAAAAGGGGACGGCGGTAGCCGTCCCCTAGAGTCGTGTCGTCCTGTCCGTAGAACTGCAATGCTCCCTGCAATCCCTGACGTTATCCTAATCCTTTGGAATATCCCCTTTCCAATCCGTTGGCGTGTCCTGCGGCGTTCCTGGCCTGGCAATTCATCCTGAACTGCTTCACTGTCTCCATCCTGGAGGTGTCCATTACCACGTCCTGTGGGGTTCCTTGCGTCTTCCTGACAGATAACCATCCGGGTTATCTCACTTCATCCTGAAGTATTCCTCTCGCATCCGGCGAGGTCCTGTTCATCCTGAAGAACGAGGTTCCGTTCGTTCTGCTCCCATCCCGAGAGTGTCCTGCCGCATCCCGCGGTGTTCCTTTATTCATCCGTGGCGATAATCGTCCTGATTATCGAACTCATCCTGAGGTGTCCCTTGTCCACATCCTGCGGACTATTCCATCTTTATGCGCTGCCCTGCTTCCTGCCGGACCAGCTCCGTCCTTGTGAGACCCATACTAAGGAAATGCACACCCCGAACAAGGGCCATCCGATGATAAAGATCCGATGCAGCCCCCATCTCAAAAAATGAACCTAAAAACTAACCCTTTAATATCAGTTAGTTATTTAGTTTCACGGGAAAGCTCGATCATTCTGGCATGGCTTCGCGTACGGCTCAAAGCGCCAGCCTCTTACAGTCGCTATGGCAGATCTCTTACACGGGTTTTGCCCCCGAAAACGGGGCAGGAAAACGGTTCAATCCTGACGTTAAGACTTAAAAATTAGTTGAATAAATATGCTTAAAAAAACCGCAAAAAAAAGAGCCGAGACCAGGCTCGACTCTTTAACATTCCAATTTTTTAATCAGCTCAAGCGGTTGGCCGGATTGAGATAGGCCTTGCGCAACGATTCCGGTGCCAGCACCTCCAGTTCACCGCCGATGTTGTTCAACCAGCTGCGAAACTCCGGGGTGTCCTGCACTTCAGTCTCCACCACCACGCTGCGCTTGTCATAGCGGGTCATGCGTGGATTGTTGCCGGGGATCTGGTTATCCACCAGCGACTGGCTGTTGGCATCGATCCGGCCGACGAAGCGGATCGGGCCGCTCACATCCTGATAGCCCTGATCGCGGATCAGCTTCTGGATATTGAAATCCTTCGGCTGGGTGGCACTGAAGTTGGTCAGCTCCACGTTCTTGATATGGTCAAACGGGATGCCGTAGACCTTGGGATCCAGCTCGGACAGAGTGCAGAGCAGGATCGGGCCGTCCGGCTGATTGAGAATGCCGAGCGGGTTGATACGGTCGTAGCAGAGCCACACGGTGCGCTCTTTGATCACGCGCTGGATCTCGGCACTGAACTTGCGACCACGCCAGAGCGCATCGCGGATCAGGGTGCTGCGGCGGATCTCCGGGTTGCCAGCAAACGGACGCGGTGACTGGTGGACACTCTCCAACCAGCGTTCGGCCAGTTCACTCTGGCTGTCGCGGATCACCTGGCTCGCCTTGTCGACCAGCGGATTCAATTCGGTCAGTACACTCGCCGGCAACAGTTGGCTCGCCTGATCACTCCAGGTTTTCAGGGCCACCGCCAGCGAGAGCGGCATGATATTGGCAAAGTCGTTGAGGCCGTGGCGCTCGAAGCACCAGCCATGGGGTTTGCTGCGCTCGTCCGAGGTGAGGTCGAACAGTCCCATGCCGGACATCTCCTCCAGGTCCCGTTGCACGGTACGCAGACTGACGTGGATACCTTCCTCTTCCAGTTTTACCTGGAGTTGGCTGGCGGTCAGCTTGTAAGGGCGGTGCGGGATGCAACGCGCCAAGGTCAGTTGTCGTAACAGCTTCTTGCTCATGGTGCTTGCCTTCACTGGTTTAGCGTTGACTGTATGCTAGTCGTGACTTGCGACAGTCTATGTCGCAAGTTTTGCTGCGACAACTGTCGCCATTTTCATACAAAACACATTAACCAATTGATTTATAAAGACAATGCACTCAAAAAAGGAGCCGCTAGAGGCTAAAATTAGCCAAAAATCCCTCAAATGAAAGTTCTATGTTGCGATTTATTGTTAGCATAAAACTCCAATTAATTAATTCATCACAGAATATGATTTCAGGGGAGAGCATAGCTCTCCCCTTTTGCTCACATCAGCCACGACCAGGCTGACTTGGTGATGGCCGCACCGACCATGTAGCCAAACACCGCCAGTGCCGCCACACCGGCTACCAGCTTCTGACCGCGGGCCGGGCGCTTGAGCGCCATGACACCCAGACCGATATAGAGCACCAGTGCAACCAGCTTGGCCATCAGCCAGGGTTGTTGACCCGGGCTCAACTGCAAGGCCACAGCCAGCAACACACCAAACAGCAGCAGGAAAGTGTCGTTGATATGCGGGAGGATCTTCAGCCACTTCTGCTGCAACCGAGCGCTGCCGGCCAGCGCCAGACTCCAGCGATAGATAAAGAGCAGCAGACTGACCAGCGCCAGCGTCATATGCAGGTGTTTGAACATGGGGTAATAGGCAATCATTTTGCTTCCTTGTCGTCGTCGGGTAACCCGCTATTCCAGTTGTGGGCATGGATACGCTCCTGCCCCTCCTCGTCGTCTTGCAACAGATCGGAGAGGATCTCCCGGTATTGCAGGCTCTTGTTGATATAAGTGTGTTCGTCGTCCAGATAGTTGACCTGCTCGCGCAACAGCCAGTTATCGTGCTGCTTGAAGGTCTGCCCCGCCCGCCAGGCCTGGTTGGCCCGAAAACCGAGCTGGGTCAGGGCTTCCACCCCCAGATCGACCGCAGAGCCCAGGGTTTCCCGGTGCACGCTTTCGACCCCGTGGCGCAGGATCTCGTGGGCGTGGGGCCGATCCAGCGCGCGCGCCAGGATCTTCAGGTGCGGGAAGTGCTTCTGCACCATCTCGATCACCGCCAGCGAGGTAGCCGGATCGTTGATGGAGAGCACCAGCAGCTTCGCCTTGTGCGCCCCGGCGGCATGGAGCAGGTCGATCCGGCTGGCATCACCATAGAAGACCTGATAGCCATACTTGCGCAGGGTCTCTATCTGGCTGGCATCCTGCTCGAGGATGGTGGTACCGATGCCGTGACCGTGCAGCAGGCGCCCCACGATCTGACCAAAGCGGCCGAAGCCCGCGATGATCACCGGATGCTCCACCAGCTCAGGTTGCTCATGCTGCGGCGCGTCGCTCTGGTTACGGTAATCGAACCAGGGCTGGATCACCCGATCATTGAGGATCAGCAGCAGCGGGGTGAGCGCCATGGAGAGCGCCACCACCAGCGTCAGCAGCGAGATGGTCTCGCCGGGCAGCACCCGATTTTGCGCGGCAAACGAAAAGAGCACGAAGGCAAACTCGCCCCCCTGCGCCAACGCCAGTGCGAAGGTCCAGCGCTGGCTCGGCGAGATGCGGATGATGAAGCCAAGCGCCATCAGCACCAGCCATTTGAGCACCATCAGGCCAACGACCAGGGTTGGTATCAGGAAGGGGTGCTCGGCAAACAGCCCGAAGTCGATCCCCGCCCCCACCGACATAAAGAAGAGGCCGAGCAGCAAGCCCTTGAACGGCTCAATGTCTGCCTCCAGCTCGTGGCGATATTCGCTATCGGCCAACACCACACCGGCGAGGAAGGAGCCGAGAGCGGGCGAGAGCCCCACCGACTCCATCAGCACCGCGATGGCGATCACCAGCAGCAGAGCGGCGGCGACGAAGATCTCCCGCATGTGGGACTGGGCAATGGCACGAAATACCGGCCGCATCAGGTAGTGGCCACCCAGCACGATGCCGGAGATGGCCGCGACCACCAGCAGACCGTGCTGCCAACCCGCCAGCTCGGAGCCACCACTGCTGGCGACCGGTGCCATGGCCAGCAGCGGCAGCAGCGCCAGGATCGGAATGACTGCAATATCCTGAAACAGCAGCACCGCAAAGGCGGAGCGACCGCTCTCGCTCTGCATCAACTTGCGCTCCTGCAGGCTCTGCAGAACTATGGCGGTGGAGGAGAGCGCCAGAATGAGGCCGATGGCCAGCCCCTGTTGCAGCGGCAGACCGATCAGGTGCGCCACGCCGGTCAGCGCCGCCGTGGTGAGCATCACCTGCAGGCCGCCGGTGCCGAGGATCGGCCCCTTCAGCTGCCACAAGAGGGCCGGACGCAATTCAAGACCGACCAGAAACAGCATCAGCACCACGCCAAACTCGGCGAAGTGCATCACATCCTTCTGCTCCCCCACCAGCCCCAGCAGGAAGGGGCCTATGATGATCCCCGCCAGCAGATAACCGAGCACCGAGCCCAACCCCCAGCGTTTGGCGAGCGGCACCGCGATGACGGCGGCGGAGAGGTAGATAAAGGCATCAAACAGGATCCCGTGGCCCATCAGTCAGCCCTCCGTGTGAACATCAGATCCGGCTCATAAGCTCGGCCAACAAGCTGCCAGTGTTTCATCAGAGCACCTCCAGCAAGTCGCGCAGATAAGGACGCCCGGCCAGCTGCCCCGGGGTCAGCTGATCGTCACGCAGGGCGCAAAGCAGCTGGCGATAGTCATGCCCGCAGCGGCGCAGGGCGGCGGGATCCTTGATCTTGTGAAAGGAGTGCAGCACGAAAGGGGGCAGCCAGTTCATGCCGCACAAGGTGGCCGCCTGCTGAAATGGCAGCAGAAAATCGAGCAACGGTCGGCTGTTGTAACCCTCGCTGCAGTAGGACTCCGGCGCACCGCCGGTGGTGATGGCGCTCAGCCACTGCTTGCCCTTGAGGGCGTGGGCTTCGGGGCCGTAGGCGTAGCCATACTCCAGCACCAGATCCATCCACTCTTTCATGATGGCCGGGCAGGAGTACCAGTAAAACGGGTGCTGGAAGACGATGATGTCGTGCTCACAGAGCAGCGCCTGCTCCCGCTTCACATCGATAAACATGTCGGGATAGTGCTGATAGAGGTCGTGAACCGTGACCCCCTCCAGCCCCTCAATCGCCTGCAACAGCTGCTTGTTGGCCCGCGAGCTCTGCAGCGCGGGATGGGAAAAAATAACCAGAATGCGTTTCATGACCACATCACCCGAACAAAGCCTTGCGGTGCAAGGCGAGGTAAACAGAAAAGGGGAGTCTGGGGAGCTGCATCGTAAAGGTGCACAGGAGAGCGACCTTATCAGGAAGCGCCATAGCCTGCCAACTCGGGGATCAGCTCCCGCAGCGCCGGATTGAGGGTCTGGTGGGCGGGATAGCAGAGCCCGATCCGGCGAAACATCCGCGGCCCGCTCACCGGCAGGGTACAGAGACCCGCCTCATCTTCCACCAGCCCGTCCGGCAGAAAACTGATGCCGACCCCCGCCAGCACCAGCGCCATCACTAGCCCCTTGCTCTCGGCCTTGGCCACCAGATTGAGGGTAAGCCGGTCACAGGCCAGCAAGCCGATAGTCTGCTGGTGCGCTTCGCAGGGCGGGCACTCAATAAAATCATAATGTTGCAGCTCGGCGAGCTCGATCCTTTCGCGACTTGCGAGGGGATGGTCGACCGGCACGCAGAGCACGTAATCCTCCTCCCACAGCGGCAGAAAGATCTCGTCCTCCCGGCGCAAGGCATCCAGCGTCAAGCGGCAGTCGGCGGGCGTAGTGTAGTCGGAGAGGGTGAGATCCAGTTGCGGCAACACGCGCTGAACTTGCTGCAGCAGCCCGGCCACCCGGCGGCGACTCAAGTCCGGCATGATGGCGATATTGAGCCTCGCACGCGTCGCTTTCTGGCGAAACAGCTCCGGCAAACGGCGCGCCTCCTCCACCAGCTTGACCGCGTGAGGATAGAGATAGTGGGCCGGATCTTTCGCCACCACCCCCTTCTTGCCCCGGACAAACAGGCTGTCACCGAGCGCCTCTTCCAGCTGGCGCAGTCCCGCCGAGAGGGAGGGCTGGCTGACGTGGCAGCGCTCGGCCGCCGCCGTGATGTTCTTCTCTTCATAGATGGCGATGAAGAAACGCAGCAATCTCAAGTCCAGCATAAACCAACCATAGTTTTTTCAGATGATAACCAGCGGAAAACAATATTTATCACTTATAGATACAGTGACTATAGTGATTGGGTTCCGTGCTGGCCAGCCACCTGTTTGCTCAAACCGACTCTTGAATCAGAAGGAAAGACCCATGTCCAAATCTCTCGTCGTGATCACCGGTGCCTCCGCCGGGATCGGTGCCGCCATCGCCCGTGCCTTCTCTGCCGCCGGCCATCCGCTGCTGCTGCTGGCCCGCCGGGTCGAGCCGATGCAGGCGCTGAATCTGCCTGATACCCTCTGCATCGGGGTCGATGTGATCGACACCGCCGCCATGAAGGCCGCCGTCCAGCAGGCAGAAGCCAAATTTGGCCCGGTCGGCTGCATGGTCAACAACGCCGGCGTCATGCTGCTGGGTCAGGCCGATGTGCAGGATCCCGCCGAATGGCAGCAGATGCTCAACATCAACGTGATGGGGGTGCTGAACGGCGTCCACGCAGTGCTGGCAGGCATGAAGGAGCGCCGCAGCGGTACCATCATCAACATCAGCTCCATCGCCGGTCGCAAGACCTTCCCGAACCATGCTGCCTACTGCGCCACCAAGTTCGCCGTGCACGCCCTGACCGAGAACATCCGGGAAGAGGTGGCCGATGTCGGCGTGCGTATGGTGACCATTGCCCCGGGGGCGGTCGAGACCGAGCTGCTCAGCCACACCACTGACGAGAGCATCAAGGCCGGTTACCACGACTGGAAAGATCAGATGGGCGGCGTCATTGCGCCGGAAGTGATCGCCGATGCCGTGCTCTACGCCTGGAACCAGCCTGCCAACGTCTGCGTGCGCGAGATCGTGCTGGCTGCGACCCGTCAGCAACCTTAATCCTGGCTGACTGACACCATGGGGAGGGCTTGACCCTCCCCCGGGGCACAGGGTTACCATGTGCCCCTTGTTATTTTCGAGTCATTCCATGGTTCTCACCCGTCGCCAACTCGCTCACGCCCGTCGCTGGCTCCCCTTGTGGAGTCTGGTGCTGGTGTTGATGTCGTTTGGCAGCCGGGCCGCAACCGACCTCTGTACCCTGACTACCCACTGCAGCCAGAGCGAGCGCACCCTGGAAAAAGCGATGCCCTGCGGCAGCTTTACCACCGCCCTCTCGATGACACTGGTAGGCAGCGACAGCCTGACGGTCGCCGTACTGGAACCGGATACCCCCGACTTCGCCTCCCCCTCTCTCTATATGCCGGACGCTCCGTGCGAGCGGCTCGAACGCCCCCCACGCACCCGGATCTGAAACGCATCCCGTATCGGGCATCTTTTCTTTCAATCTGAGGTGAGTGATGTACAAACCCCTGTTACTGGCCATGCTGGCCGGTACCGTCAGCTTTTCGGCTCTCGCGGCCGAGAAGATGACCGTCTACAAATCCAAATATTGTGGCTGCTGCCAAAGCTGGAACGAGCACATGGAGCAGAATGGCTTCGAACTGGAGGTCATCGAAACCGAACAGCTCGGCGCAGTGAAGCAGCAATACGGTATCGCGCCTGAACTAGCCTCTTGCCATACCGGTATCGTAAATGGCTATGTGATCGAGGGGCATGTACCGGCCGCCGATGTGCAGAAGCTGCTCAGGGAAAAACCGGCAATCCGTGGCCTGACCATTCCGGGCATGCCCCAGAGTGCGCCGGGCATGGATATTCCGGGCCATCCCTATGAGGTACTGAGTATCAGCAACGAGGGCGCGACCAACAGCTGGTCGAGCTACCCAGGCTGACGAAAACTGGTCATGAGAGGGCACTCCCATATCATGTGAGGCACACCTGAGCGGACTCTTGCCGCTCATGGCCAGAAAGAGGGCCGCTATCGCGAGATAGCGGCTTTTTTTGATTACATTTCCTGCAATAACAAGGGATTGCTTGCAACCACCGGCAACAAGGGGCAGATTTAACGCCAATTCATGGAGCCGATGCTCAGGTCTACCAACCCTTTCCAGCGCCAAGGATGCGACATGTTTACCTTTTCCCGAGGAGTTCTGCTGCTAGCCTTTCTGACAGTTCTCCCCCCTACTTATGCCAATGAAGAGCCCGCCATGCTGACAAGCGAACATCCAATCCAGCCGCCCGTGGCCGCCAAACATCCCCGCACCCTGAAAAAACACGGGGATACCCGCATCGACAACTACTACTGGCTGCGTGACGACGAGCGGCAGAAGCCCGAGGTATTGGACTATCTCAAGGCCGAGAACGCCTATACCGAGGCCATGCTCAAGCCGACCCAACCCCTGCGCGAACAGCTTTACAAAGAGATGGTCGCCCGCATCCCCCAGCAGGATGAGTCGGTGCCCTATGTGAAGAATGGCTACCGCTACCAGACCCGCTATGAGCCGGGCAAGGAGTACGGGATCTACTCGCGCACCAAGCTCGGTGAAGAGCAGTCGAGTCTGCTGCTCGACAGCAACCTGCGGGCTGAAGGGCGCGAGTTCTATGCCCTCGGCGCCCTTGAGGTGAGCCGCAACAACCGCTGGCTGGCGGTGGCGGAAGATTTCCTCTCCCGCCGTCAGTACCAGATCCAGTTCCTCGATCTGGAGAGCGGCCAGTGGGCCACCGACAAACTGGAAAATACCTCCGGCAATCTGGTGTGGGCCAACGACAACAAGACCGTCTTCTATGTGCGCAAGCACCCGCAGACCCTGCTGCCCTATCAGGTCTATCGCCATACGCTCGGGACGGATCCAGCCACGGACAAGCTGGTCTACGAGGAGAAGGATGACTCCTTCTACATCAGCCTCTACGCCACCACCTCGGAAGATTTCATCGTCATCGCCCTCTCCAGCACCACCACCGGCGAAGCACGGCTGATCGATGCCAACCAGCCGGAGCACGCCCCACGCCTGTTCCTGCCCCGTCAGGTGGATCACGAATACAGCCTGGATCACTACCGCGGCCGCTTCTATGTGCGTTCCAACAAGGACGGCAAGAACTTCGGCCTCTACGAGACCAAAGAGAGCCCGGTCGATCGCTGGAAGGCGGTGATCGCCCCCAATCCGGATGTGCTGCTGGAGAGCTACGCCCTGTTCAAGGATTGGCTGGTACTGGAAGAGCGCAACAAGGGGCTGACCCGACTGCGCCAGATCAACTGGCAGAGCGGTGACGAGAAGGAGATCGCCTTCGACGATCCCGCCTATGTCACCTGGCTCGCCTACAACCCGGAGCCGGATACCAGCGCCCTGCGTTATGGCTACTCCTCCATGACAACCCCCGCTTCTACCTATGAGCTGGATATGGCGAGCGGCAAGCGCACCCTGCTCAAGCAGCAGCCGGTGGCAGGCTTCAAGGCCGACCAGTACGCCAGCGAGCGGCTCTGGGTGACCGCCCGCGACGGCGTATCGGTGCCGGTGTCGCTGGTCTATCGCAAAGACAAATTCAAGAAAGATCAGGCCGATGCGCCCAAGAATCCGCTGCTGGTCTATGGCTACGGATCCTACGGCGCCAGCATGGATCCCGATTTCAGCAGCTCGCGCCTGAGCCTGCTGGATAGAGGCTTCGTCTACGCCATCGCCCATATCCGGGGTGGTGAAGAGCTGGGCCGTCACTGGTACGAAGATGGCAAGTTGCTGAAAAAGCAGAACACCTTCAATGACTTTATCGATGTCACCAAGGCGCTGGTGGAGCAAGGCTACGGTGCCAGGGATCAGGTCTACGCCATGGGCGGCAGCGCCGGCGGCCTGCTGATGGGGGCGGTCATCAATCAGGCGCCCGAACTCTATTGCGGCGTGGTGGCGCAGGTGCCGTTCGTCGATGTGGTCACCACCATGCTGGACGAGTCCATTCCCCTCACCACCGGGGAGTATGACGAGTGGGGCAACCCGAACCAGAAGCGCTACTACGACTACATGAAGAGCTACAGCCCCTACGATCAGGTGAAGGCGCAAGCCTATCCCAACCTGCTGGTCACCACCGGGCTGCACGACTCGCAAGTGCAGTATTGGGAGCCCGCCAAGTGGGTCGCCAAGCTGCGCGAACTGAAGACGGATGATAACAAGTTGTTACTGAACACCGACATGGATGCCGGCCACGGCGGCAAGTCGGGCCGCTTCAAAGCCTACGAGGATATCGCGCTGGAATACGCCTTTATCCTGGATCTGGCCACCCCGGCCAACTGATCTCTCATGACTCCGGCCCTTGTCATTCAAGGGCCGCATAAGAATCCTCTCGTAGTTTTTCCCTCTTCCATTTCCCTCCATATCAAATTAATCTTCGGCAAGAAAATGAATGATCGAGGTCATGTTTCTCAAGATTTAACTCCGCTATTTTGCCATTTCGTTTGATTTATGTTGGGTGAATGTGCTTAATCGGAGTGCTTGCAACTTTTTATTTGGCCCCTCAGGGGCCAATTTATCTTCGACCGACAGGAGGTCGGTAGCCTCACCACAGGATGAGGGTGACTGCCGGAAAGGGGGTGATCAACTCCCCCGCTTTCGCGCAACGAGAAGAGCGGGCAAGCCCGGCGCAGAACGGGATTGCCATCAATTTATCCGGGGATCGGATAAACAAAATCAAAGAAAAGGGAGAAAAAATGAAAGGATTAACTTTGGCATGCGCCCTGTCGGCGGCTCTGGTCGGTGTTTCATTCGGTGGTCCGGTACAAGCGCAGGAGCGCTTCGTGACCATAGGCACCGGCGGTCAGACCGGCGTCTACTATGTCGCTGGCCAGTCCATCTGCCGCTTCCTCAATCGCGGCGCCGCCGATCACCAGATCAAGTGCAACGCCCCGGCCAGTGGCGGCGGTGTTGCTAACGTCAACGGCATCCGCAGCGGTGAATTCAACTTCGGCATCATGCAATCCGACCACCAGTTCAAGGCGATGAAGGGGCTGCCACCGTTCCAGGCCGAAGGGGCCATGGACGATATGCGCGCCGTCTTCTCCCTGCAGAGCGAGGTGTTCACCATCCTGGCTCGCCGCGATGCCAAGATCGCCAGCTTTGACGACCTGAAAGGCAAGCGCGTCAACATCGGCAACCCGGGCTCCGGCCAGCGTGACACCATGGAAGAGATCATGGCGGTCAAAGGCTGGAAGAAGGGTGACTTCGGTCTGGTCTCCGAGCTGAAACCGGCCGAACAGGCCTCCGCCCTCGGTGACAACAACATCGACGCCATGAGCTACTTCGTCGGTCACCCGAACGGCGCCATTCAGGAAGCCTCCACCACCACAGATGCGGTACTGGTACCTGTGACCGGCGCCGACATCGACAAGCTGCTGGCCGAGAAGAGCTACTACAGCAAGGCCGAGATCCCGGGCGGCATCTACAAGGGCAGCGACAAGCCGACCCCCTCCATCGGTGGCAAAGCGGTGCTCTCCACCAGCGCCAAAACCGATCCGGAAGTGGTCTATCAGCTGGTCAAGTCGGTGTTCGACAACCTGGATCGCTTCAAGCGCCTGCACCCTGCCTTTGCCGACCTGAAAGAGGCCGACATGATCAAGGTGGGTCTCTCTGCACCGCTGCATGAAGGGGCTGCCCGCTACTACAAAGAGCGCGGCTGGCTCTGATTGAAGGCCCCGGGGCCTTTGTCACTCTCTTCGACACCCGTCCGCCGCCTGATTGCGGGGGCGGGTGTCGCTCTTGTTGTACTCGTTGGCACAAGTTAACCCTATGCAAGATAAACAACTCTCTACCGAGGAACTGATCGCCCAGGATGTGGGCGCTCGCCTGCCGCTGGGCATCATGGGCTGGCTCATCACAGCACTGGCGCTGGCCTGGTCCCTGTTCCAGCTCTGGATCGCTTCGCCACTCCCCTTCATGGTGGGGTTTGGCGTACTCAATGACACCGAAACCCGCTCCATTCACCTCACCTTTGCCCTGTTGCTGGCTTTTCTGGTGTTCCCGGCATTTCGCTCCTCGCCGCGGGATCGAGTTCCCCTCGGTGATATCGCCCTCGGCCTGATCGCTGCTGGCGCCGCCTCTTACCTGTTTGTGATGTATGAAGCACTGGCGCTGCGTCCCGGCACCCTCACCACCGCCGATCTGGTGACCGCCTGCATCGGCATTCCGCTGCTGCTGGAAGCGGCGCGCCGCGCCCTAGGGCCGGCACTGGCGGTCATCGCCATCGTCTTTCTGGTCTACAGCCTGGCGGGCCCCTGGATGCCGGGACTGCTGGCACATCGCGGGGTAGGCTTTACCGCGCTGGCCAACCACCAGTGGATCACTACCGAAGGGGTGTTCGGCATCGCCCTTGGCGTCTCCACCAGCTTCGTATTCCTGTTCGTGCTGTTTGGCGCCCTGTTGGAGCGGGCCGGTGCCGGTCACTACTTTATCCAGCTCGCCTTCAGCCTGCTCGGTCACCTGCGCGGCGGCCCGGCCAAGGCGGCCGTGGTCGCCTCCGGCCTGACCGGCCTGATCTCCGGCTCGTCGATTGCCAACGTGGTGACCACCGGCACCTTCACCATCCCGATGATGAAGAAAGTGGGCTTCAGTTCAGAGAAAGCGGGGGCGGTGGAAGTGGCCTCCTCGGTCAACGGCCAGATCATGCCGCCGGTGATGGGGGCTGCGGCTTTCCTGATGGTCGAATACGTGGGTATCCCCTATGTGGAGATCATCAAGCACGCCTTCCTGCCTGCCGCCATCTCCTACATAGCGCTGCTCTACATCGTCCATCTGGAGGCGCTGAAACTGGGCATGCAGCCCATCGGCAACCATCAACCCAAACCCTGGCTGCGTCGCCTGACCGGTTTTGCCTTTGGCGCGGCCCTCATCAGCGGCCTGTCACTGGCGGTCTACTATGGCCTCGGCTGGCTCAAACCTGCGCTGGGTGACTACGCCCTGCCGGGGATCTCGGTACTGCTGGCTGCCACCTATGTGGCCCTGTTGAAGATCGCCGCCAGCAATGAACCACTGCCTGCCGAAGATCCCGACAAGCCGCTCACCGAGCTGCCCAACACCCGCGCCGTGCTGCTCTCCGGCCTGCACTTCCTGCTGCCGGTGGTGGTACTGGTGTGGTGCCTGATGGTGGAACGCCTCTCGCCGGGGCTGTCGGCCTTCTGGGGTACCGTGATGCTGGTGATCATCCTGCTGACCCAGCGCCCGCTGCTCAACTGGCTGCGCAAGGACGGCAAGCACGACTACGGCACCGTTGCTGATGGCGTGGTGGATCTGCGGGAAGGGCTGGTTGCCGGTGCCCGCAACATGATCGGTATCGGCATTGCCACCGCCACCGCGGGGATTATCGTGGGTGCGGTCTCCCAGACCGGGGTTGGTCTGGTGCTGGCGGATCTGGTGGAGTTCCTCTCCATGGGTAACCTGCTGCTGATGCTGCTGCTCACCGCCCTGCTGAGCCTGATCCTCGGCATGGGGCTGCCCACCACTGCCAACTACATCGTCGTCTCCAGCCTGCTGGCACCAGTGGTGGTGACGCTGGGGCAGCAAAACGGGCTGATCGTGCCGCTGATCGCGGTGCACCTGTTCGTCTTCTACTTCGGCATCATGGCGGATGTGACGCCGCCGGTGGGGCTGGCTTCCTTCGCGGCTGCGGCTGTCTCCAAGGGTGATCCCATCAAGACCGGGATCACGGCGTTTTACTACAGCCTGCGTACCGCGGCGCTGCCATTCCTGTTTATCTTCAACACCGATCTGCTGCTGATCGACGTGGACTTCGCCCACGGGGTGCTGATCTTCATCGTGGCGACCATCGCCATGCTGATCTTCGCCGCCGCCACCCAGGGCTGGTTCCTGGTGAAGAGCCGCTGGTACGAGAGCGTGCTGCTGTTGCTGGTCGCCTTTACCCTGTTCCGCCCGGGTTTCTGGATGGACATGGTGCACGACCCCTATCGTGAGACCCCGCCTGCCCAGCTGGCCCAAACCATGGGTGAAGTGGAGGCGGAGAGCACCCTGCGGCTGCGGATCCTCGGTGAAGATGCCGTGGGCAAGCCACGCAAGTTCACCCTGCTGGTCGCCGTACCGGATGGGGCAAATGGCGAGGAGCGGCTGGCCAATCTGGGGCTGAGCCTCTATGAGCAGGATGGCAAGACGCTGATCGACAACGTCGCCTTTGGCAGCCCGGCCGCCACCATGGGGCTGGAGTTCGATCAGGAGATCCTCACCGTCAAGGCGCCGACCGAGCGCTGGACCAAGGAGTGGATGTGGATCCCGGGCTTCCTGCTGTTCGGGGCGATCGTCTGGCTGCAGCGTCGCCGCAGCGTCAAGGCCGGTTAATCCACCGGGCAGATGAGACAGAGGGCCGCTATTGCGGCCCTCTTTCTATTGCCTTGTTATTGCCTTGCCCTCTGCGGCTCTTGCGATGAGCAACAATCATGGAAAAAGATAAACGGTGGCGAGCGGCCAAAAAAGTGGGGTGACATGTCCATGTCACCCCCTCGCAAATAGCATGTTCCATATTGGAGTCCGGCCACGCCGGGTCTCTGTTTCACTTTCCGATAGTTCGCGACCCATCTGAAGTGCGCGCCAATTGCAGCAATGCAACCGACCAGCTACCCGTTACAACCTTCATCCACACGGCAGACAAGCCACCGTGTTTGTCCTTGCAACTGAAATATTACGCATAAAAACAAAATAAAAAACGTTTTTATGCTAATTCCATTCACATCAGAGTACAAAAAACAGCCTTATCATCACCACTAAATTGTTATAAAACAGTAAGATATATTCATGCATGGTTATTCACCCGCAAGGGTCATCAGCAATGGCTTACAAGGCTTTGCGAGATCTCGCACAAAAAATGGCCGCCTCACAGCCAACGCCGCAGTGGCAACCAGTCGCTCAAGCGGGCTATCAGCCGCCTTGACCACCCCTCGGGTTTGCGCGGCAATCCACCCGCCTGCTCCTGCCAGCGAGCCAGCCACATTCGCAGCGCCTCACAGATCGGCGGGCAGTGCAAATGCAGCATCAGTTCGGTATTGAGAAACAGCGAGCGGGGATCGAGGTTGAGGCTGCCAAACAGCGCCCGCTCCTCCCCCAGCAGGATCAGCTTGGCGTGCAGGCTGCCGTGGCCATGGTCAAACTCGGCGACCCGGATCCCGCAGCGCAGCAACCAGCCGAGATAACGCTGATAGGCGCCATAGACCAGCGGCACATCGGTGCTGGCCAGCGAGTTGGTGAGAATGTCGATGGCGACCCCCTGCTGGCGCAGCCGCGCCAGACGGTGCCGAAACCCGCGAGTAAGGATGAGGTAAGGGGTCACCAACCCCAGCGAGCCGGGATTGTCAGCCAGCTGGCGCCAGAGCTGACGGGCAGTGGTGGGACGGGAGATAAGCCCCTTGCCGGGACGGTCGAACCACACCTCGGCCCGCCCCTCATGCCATTGCAGCGGCAAATCGCGCTCGTCAAACAGCGCCGCTGGCAGATCGTAGACCGTCGCCACCGCCGGATCCGTCATGGTAAACAGGAAGTCGTTGACCACCTCTATTTCGGCGGGCAGCAGCTCGCGGCGCAGCAGATGACGGATGGGGTGACTCCAGCGGCTGTGCCAGAACTGCTCGAACCCCTGCGCCATCTGCTGGCACAGTCCCCCCTGACAGGCGAGATCGAGATCCACAAAGGGGGCTTGCGGATCCAGACCGAAGTAACGATCGCCGATGTTGCGCCCGCCAATCAGCGCCAGCTTGCCATCCACCAGCAGCAGCTTGTTGTGCATCCGGTGGTTGATGCGGCGAAAGCTGAGCAGTCCTTCCAGCAGCAGTGCCAGCGGGCGCCAGCCCCGCAGCCAGAAGGGGTTGAACAGCCGCACCTCGATCCCCGGGTAGTGAGCCACCATCTCCAGAAAGCGGTTGTCACCGGCATAGAGATCATCCACCAGCAGCTGTACCTTGACGCCACGCCGGGCGGCGTGGAGCAGCTCGCTCAGCAGCAGCTTGCCGCTGCTGTCCTCCTCCCAGCTGTAGTACTGCGCCTGGATCCGCTCGCGGGCATGACGGATCCAGTGACAACGCACCTTGAGCGCCAGCAGGGGATCATCGATCAGGGCAAAGGATCCGGGGATCATGGTGTCATCCTGCTGTCATGGCCGGGTGTCATAACGCTGGCGAGCCTCTTCACATATTCAAAAGGAGTTGCTGATGGAACTGCATGATACCCCGATGTTGCGCTATCTGGGCCAGCTCAGCCAGCCAGATCTCATCCCGGCCACCGGCCCTGCTCACTGGTTTTTGCAACACAGGGACGGTGGCTGGCAATTGCCGACCGTGCAGGCGACCCTGCCGGTCAACCGGCTCAGGGCTGAGCCGCTTCGATAGCGGCAGCCTTGCCCTCGATCTGGGGCAGGCTGAAACGATAGGCTACGTAGTACTTGTAGATGGTGCCGACATAGTTGATCGGCCCCTGTCCGACTTCGTTGGCTACCAGCTGATCCACGTTGCCGAACCAGACGTTGGGATCGAGCCCCAGCTTCTCCGCCTTGCCTCGCAGCGCCTGCACCCGGTTCGGCCCGGCGTTGTAGGCGGCGAGGGCAAACAGGTGGCGGTTGAGCCGATCCAGCTTGGGATCATTGAAGTAGGTATCGAGGATCAACCGCATGTAGCGACAGGCGGCCTCCACATTGCCCTCCAGCGTGGTGAGTCTGGCACCGTTGATGCCGACTTCCCGCCCCGTACTGGGCAGCAGCTGCATGAGGCCCACGGCCCCCTTGGGCGAGCGCGCCTTGGGATTGAGGCCGGACTCCTTGTAGCCAAGCGCTGCCAGCATCAGCCAGTCGAGATCGTATTGATTGGCGTACTTCTCCAGCACTTTGCGAATGGTCGCGAGGCGCCCCATGGGATCCGGCGCCAGGATATTGCTCATCTGATCACTGCGAACCAGCAAGCGGCGCAGGGTCATGTCGCTGTAGAGACTGTTGCGGCTGACACTCGCCAGATAACCATTGACCGCCTTGAGCAGCTCGGGGCTGTTCTTGCGCAGCGCCCAGGCACTGGTGCCGTTGCTGCGCAGGGGGATCAGCTTGTGGGCCTTGAGGCCGGAGATCATCCCACCCAGCCAGATCCTCCCCTTGTAGCTGTCGGTCACCGTCAGGGGAATAATGCCAGCGGCCACCATCTCCAGCAGATCGCCATCCTGCAGATATTCGGGCACCGTCTCGATATAGACGGGGGGCAGCCCCAGCTCGCGAAACAGCCAGTTGAGCTGGCGCAGACTCTCGTAGTAGCTGGAGCTGGCACGTACCCAGACCCGCCTGCCGGAGAGCTGGGTAATGCGGCTGAAGGCGGGCAGGCTCTGCTGGCTCACCACCCACTCCTCTATGGATGAAATGAGCGGCCGGGAGAAGGCCACCTGTTCACGCCGGGTCGGGGTCACCGTCATGGTCGCCGCAACCAGATCGCCGCGCCCCTCGGTCAGATAGTCCAGCAGCTTGTCCTGCCGCACCGGGATGTAGACCACCTTGAGTTTGACCTTCTCTTTGGCGAGATAGGTCTTGTTCAGCCAGCGTTCGAACCCTTGCAGCTGATTGACCAGAATGCCGTACTGGGCGCCGCGATCGAGAAAGTAGAAGCCGCGCTCATAGACCACCAGAGCCCTGAGTTCGCGCTTTTGCAGAATGCTTTCGAGGTCCCCGGGTTGGGGCAGACGCTGTGGCTTTAGTTCAGCCGCGAGCAGGGGAAAACAGCAGAGGGCCAGCAGAGCCCAGATCCAGCGTCGCATCACGATGGCTGCCCCTGTGCTGAGGTCACGCCCGCTGCCTGTTGGCAGCACGGATCACGATAGAGGGTGGGATTGGGGGCAGAGATCCATCGCTGCGTCATGATGTTTACGCCTTCTGTTGGCCGACTCGCGCCGGGCAAAACGTCTGTGGGATAGAGTAACTATAGAACGCCGACCCACAGCAGAAGGGTCAACACGGCAGGCAAACCTGCCGCGTTATCAGACAACTCAGATAGAGCGAGCCCGCATTTCGAAAATCAGTTTTTCGGCGGTGCAGGTGAATTGCAGGCGGGCTTTCAGGATCACGCCATTGGCGCCCTGAGTCAGTTCGCTGCTCACTTGAGCTTCAGCAGTGACCTGTTTGGCCAGAGCTTCATAGGCAGCCAGCTTGGCGCGGGCATCCGCCTCGGCAGCGGCTTCAATAACCAGATCCATCACATCGTCGCCTTCGCCGATGATGGTGCCGATCTCGGCAAAACAGCCACAGCTGTCACAGGTTTCGTTCAGTTCAACTTTCTCGTCTACAGACATTTTCTACTCCTACTGCTTATTTCGGATGATTTGCGTCGTCACGCATCGCCTTGCGAAAATCTTTGATGGCGGTACCCAGATCCTCACCTGCACTGGCAAGACGCTTGCTGCCGAAGACCAGCACAACGACCAGCAAGAGGATCAGCATATGCCAGATATGAATTCCACCGAGTCCCATAGGGATACTCCCTCACAAAGAGATATCTGTTACTTGTATCAAAATAGAGCGCAGGGATTGTTGGGCAAAATCAAGGCAGGTGCAAGTGAGCAAATAAATCATAGCCAAAAAATAGGGCGACCCTGAGGTCGCCATATTGATTGTGCTACATGTCCCCTCAACCGCTACATCCTGTACCAGTGGTTCATGCGAACCTGAGACCATTCGAGGATAAGATCGCCAAGATATGAAAACAAATGGTATAAATTCATCTTAGAATTGAAGAGGATTCATATCATGCTGCTGGAACAACTGGGTCGCATCGACCTCAATTTGCTGATTATCCTGCAGGTACTGCTGGAAGAGCGCAACGGCAGCAAGGCGGCACGCCGCCTTCATCTGAGCCAGTCCGCGGTCAGCAAAGCCCTCGGCCGTCTGCGCGATACCTTCAATGATCCCCTCTTCATCCGCTCCGCCTACGGGCTGGAACCCACCGGCCGCGCCCTTGCACTGCAACAACAGTTGCAACCCATCCTGTTGTCGCTGGACAACCTGATCCAGCCGCCCGAGTTCGACCCCGCCAGCTCGGAGCGAGAGTTCGTCATCGCCAGCATGGACAGCGCCTTTACCCTGTTTGCCCCGCTCTACCTGAGCGAACTGAAGCGGCAGGCACCAAGGATCCGCTTGCGTTACGAGGAGTGGACCGAGAACAGTCTGACCGAAATGAGTCAGGGACAGGTGGACATCGCCTTCGCGGTGCGAGAGAACTGCATCAACTCCGATTATCGGCTCGATACCCTGCCCGACAGCATCTGTCAGCGAGTGCTGGCGGTCGATGATCTCACCTGTCTGGTGCAGCAGCACCACCCCGCGCTGCGAGAGCCCAACTGGAATCTGGAGCACTACCTCAGCTATCCCCATGTGCAGACTTACTGCGAGGGGCGAGACCGCTGGATGCTGGATCACAAGCTGGCAGAGCAGGATCTCTACCGGCGTATCGAGGCAACCGTGCCCTCCTTCGAGGCGGCGCTGCGAATGGGGATGCACTCCGACATGATAGTGACGCTCTCCAGGCTCTACGCCCGCCACGCTACCCAGGTCTATCCGCTGTTGCAGCTACCGCTGCCCATCGGGCTGGACAGCATCTCCCATCTGCTCATCTGGCATCAGCGTCACAGCGAGGATCCGGGCCACCGCTGGCTGCGGGAGCTGCTGCTCTCCCTCATCATGAGCAAACTGGAACCCGCTGCGACCACTCACGGGTGACCGCCCCCCCTTCTCGGCGGCACAAAAAACGGGGCTCTGCGTAGCCCCGTTTCATTCACTTCAACATGTAAACCGCTCAGCCCTGACCAGTCACCGCCAGATAGTGATGTACCCCGTCCAGCAACATCTGAACCGAAATCATCACCAGCAGCATCCCCATCAGCCGCTCCACCGCAGTGAGTCCCCGCTCACCCAGCAGCTTGTTGAATACCTCGTAGAACATCAGGATCACCGCGCTGGCGGCCCAGGCCATAAAGAGCGCCAGCGACCAGTCCACCATCCGGCTGGGCTCCTGATTGGCCAGCAGCATCAAGGAGGCGAGGATCGAGGGACCGGCGATCATCGGGATCGCCATCGGCACCAGGAAGGGCTCCTCGCCCGCCGCCAGCCCGGTCACGCCCCCCTCACTCGGGAAGATCATCTTGATGGCGATCAGGAACAGGATGATACCCCCCGCAATGCTGACCGCCTCCTGCCGCAGGTTGAGGAAACCGAGGATCTGCTGACCGACGAACAGGAACAGCATCATGATGGCCAGCGAGAAGAGCAGCTCGCGCACCATCACCTTGCGACGTCGCTTGGGATCGATATGACGCAGGATAGAGAGGAAGACCGGCAGGTTGCCCAGCGGGTCCATGATCAGAAACAGCATGACTGCGGCAGAGAAAGTATCCATACAACGCCCGGGCTACGCCCTGAATAGGGAAAAGAGAGGGGGCGAAATATAGCAAAGGGCGAAGAATTGAGCGAGCGCCATGATGCGCTCGCAGCGGGATTAACCGTGGTTGCAGATCTTGTCGGCGCGGGTCTGGAAACCCTCGGCCGAGTCGATGAATTTGCCGCGGGCAGCCAGAAAGTCGATCAGCGCTTCCGCATCCATCTCGCTGGCGCTGCAGGTATGAAAACGGGCCTCGGCACCGAACCGCTCGGCCATCGCCTGTTTCAGGCTGGCACGGGTAAATTGCCCCCCTTGCGCCAGCATCATTTCCATCACTTCGTGACCATGAACCGATTGCGACATCTCTCACCTCAATAATGAACATATTTAATGCCAATTTAATATCTCCACGCCCGGAGGGATCTTGATATAGGCCAATAAATTGCGCATTACCTGGTCAGGGGAGTGGTCACCGCCACCGCTTTGTCGATAATGTGGCAACCCGCGTCAGGGATCGCTACACTGGCGCCCCTTTTTGGCCATCGCAGACAATGTATAAGGATATTGGCGTCATGCTGTTCCATGGAGAGGCTCTCAAGCCCTGGCAGATCTGGACCCGCCGACCACTCTGGCTCAAGACCCTGATCGGCATGCTGACAGGGGTGGGTCTGGGCGTCGGCTTTGAAGAGCAAGCCCTGTTGCTCAAGCCCCTTGGCGTCCTGTTCGTCAACACCATCCAGATGCTGATGGTGCCCCTCATTTTCTGCTCGGTCATCGCCGGTCTCACCTCGCTGCTCAAGGGCAAGGCCCTCGATCGCATCGGCAGCAAGGCGATCTGTCTCTACTTCTGTTCGACCGCCATCGCCATCTGCATCGGCCTGATGATGGGCTGGCTGCTGGAGCCCGGCATGGGTGCCGACATGGGCCCCTATGAGCGGGTCGGTATGTCGGAGCCACCCACCCTGGCCAGCGTGCTGAGCCATCTGGTGCCGAGCAACCCGGTACAGGCGATGGTGGATGGCAAGATCCTGCAAGTGATCGTCTTTGCGGTGGCGCTGGCGGTGGCCCTCAATGCCAGCGGTCGCCGTGGCCGCCCCGCCATCCTCTTCTTCACCTCGCTGGCAGAGGGGATGTTCAAGCTGACCCAGATGGTGATGGCTCTCGCCCCTTACGGTGTCTGCGCCCTGATGGCCTGGATGACCGGCAAGTACGGTCTCGATCTGCTGCTGCCGCTGCTCAAGGTGATCGGCGCCGTCTACCTCGGCTGCCTGCTGCACGTGCTCGGGGTCTACAGCACCCTGCTGCTCCTGCTGGCACGGCTCAATCCGCTGCACTACTTCAAGAGCATCGTTGACGCTCAGGCGGTGGCCTTCACCAGCAGCTCCAGCAACTCCACCCTGCCCATCAGTCTGGCCTGCGCCGAGAAGCGGCTGGGAGTCTCCCCCGCCATCACCGCCAAGGTGCTGCCCATCGGCGCCACCATCAACATGGATGGCACCGCCCTCTATCAGGGAGTGACTGCGCTGTTCGTAGCTCAGGCATTCGGTGTGGATCTGCACATGGTCGATTACCTGACCATCATCAGCATCGCCACCCTGGCCAGTATCGGTACCGCTGGCACCCCGGGCACCGGGTTGATGCTGCTGACCCTGACCCTGACGGCGGTGGGCTTGCCGCTGGAAGGGGTGGCACTGATTGCGGGCATTGACCGGATCCTCGACATGGCGCGCACCACGGTCAATGTTTCGGGGGATATTCTGGTGTCGGTGCTGATCGCCCGCAGCGAAAACGAACTGGATCTGGCGACCTATCACGATGCCAGCGCAGGGGAAGATATCGAGTTCCCGCCGCGCTAGCGGAAGAAAGCTCAGCTGTCGTGGGGATCGTGATGACAGCGCCAGCAGACGTCGAAGTTGGCGCCGTTCTCCTCCCCGCACTGGCCGCACAGCCAGCCGTTACCCTGACGCTGCTGGTAACGCTCGATGACCCGTCCTGCCTTGCTGCGATCCTCGGCCCGCACCATCAGGGTCACCTGCAACATGTCGACCGGCAGCTCGCCAAGGGCGCCTGACAGCCCCTCGCCATTGAGGCGCACCAGCACCCCTTCCGCCTCCAGCGCCCCTTTCAACGCGTGCGCCTCCAGGGTGTGTGAGGCGCGATAGAGATTGATCCAGTTATCCATAGCTCCCCCTTACAACAACTTGTCGATGCCAAACTCGGCACCGTTCTCAATCATGAAATCGATGAATGCCCGCAACTTGCGCGGCATCAGTTGCCGCTCCGGAAACAGCAAATAAATCGGCACCCTGGGTTGCTGCCACTCTGGCAGCAGGATCACCAATTCGCCGCTGGCCAGCTCATCCTGACAGAGCATAGCGGGTAACGAGGCCAACCCCAGCCCCGCCTTCGCAGCCTCCCGGGCACAGGTAATATTATTGACCCGAAAACGGGATGGGGGGTCAACCAGCACCTCTCTGCCATCCAGCTCGAAACACCAGTGAGAGGCGAGAAACCCGCTACTTACCGTCACCCGCTCGTGGTTGGCCAGATCCTCCGGCCGCTCGATGACCGGGCTGCGGGCCAGATAGTCCGGGCTGGCACAGAGCAGCCTTCCGGTGCTCCAGAGTCGGCGCGCCGCCAGATTGGAGTCGCTCATGTCGCCAATCCGCACCACCGCATCCAACCCTTCGCTGATGGGATCCACCACCCGGTTGGTCAGCTCCAGCTCAACCTGCAGGGCGGGATAGGCCTGTAAAAACTTGGCGACCAAGCGCCCGACCACCAGTTGCCCCGTCTCGATAGGCACCGCCAGCTTGAGGGTGCCGGTTACCTCCTGCTGGCTGGCGCTCAGCATCAGCTCGGCTTCGGTCAGGGCATCGACCGCTTTGCTGCAGTGCAGGTAGTACTTCTCCCCCTCCTCGGTCAAAGTGAGCTGACGAGTGGAGCGATAGAGCAGACGCACTCCGAGCCGCTGTTCAAGCTCGGCGATGCGGCGGCTGACCATCGCCTTGGTCATCCCCAGCTCGCGGGCAGCCCCCGTAAACGAGCCCTTGTCGACGATACGCACCAGAATTAACGCGGCATTGAGATCCATTGTTGCACCAGTGAAACTGTATATCTCGTGAACCAATACTAATCGAAACAGTTGACCAGTGTTAGCCTGCGCCCCTTAAGTTCAGGAATCACAAAAATGAGTCAACACAAAAAAATTCCCCTGCTGGCAGCCATGATATTGGCGCTGCTCGGTCTGCTGTTCGCCGGTTACTGGTATCTTCACGGCCGCTATTTTGAAAGCACCGACAACGCCTATCTGCAAAGTGAAGTGACCGGGATCAGCTCCAAACTGCCCGGCTATATCCGCGAAGTGCTGGTCACCGACAACCAGCCGGTCAAAGCGGGCCAACTGATCGCTCGTCTCGATGATCGCGAATACAAAACCAGGGTCGCGGAGGCCGAAGCCGACCTGCGCCTCAATCAGGCGACGGCCGAAAATCTGGCCGCCACCCGCACCCAACAACTGAGCCTGATCCAGCAGGCCGAGGCCAAGGTCGCCTCCGCCAATGCCGAACAGCTGCGCGCCAGCCAGCAGGTCAACCGGATCAGTCAGCTCAACCAGCGCCACTACAGCTCGCAAGACAGTCTGGACGAGGTGCGTGCCGGCCTGCAGGTCAATCAGGCGCAAGCCCGGGAGGCCCAAGCCGCCCTGCAAGCGGCCCGTGAGCGACTGCTGGTACTGGATGCCGAGCGCAAACAGAATCTGGCCAAACTGGCATTGAGCGAAGCGCAACTGGAGCAGGCCAAGCTGGAGCTAGGTTATACCGAGCTGCGGGCACCGGCCGATGGCATCATCGGCAAGCGTAGCCTGCGGGAAGGGCTCTACGTCCAGTCCGGTATGCAGGTCGCCAGCCTGGTGCCGCTGCAGCAGGTGTGGGTCGAGGCCAACTTCAAGGAGACCCAGCTCGCCCATATGCAGCCGGGCCAGAAGGTCGAAGTGGTACTCGATGCCTACCCGGATCAACCGGTCGAGGGGATCATCGACAGCCTGGCCCCGGCGACCGGCGCCAAGTTCGCTCTGCTGCCGCCGGAGAATGCCACCGGCAACTTCACCAAAATCGTGCAGCGGGTACCGGTGAAGATCCGCATCCCCGAGCCAGGCCCGCTGGCAGGCAAGCTGCTGCCGGGTCTCTCCACCGAAGTGATCGTGGATACCCGCACTCCTGAGCCCGTGGTGGCTGCCAACTGATGGAACCCATTCCACGTCGCAACTGGATCGCGGTCATGGGGGGGCTTATCGGCGCCTTCATGGCCATCCTCGATATCCAGATCACCAATGCCTCCCTGAAGGATATTCAGGGGGCCCTGTCGGCCACCCTGAGCGAAAGCTCCTGGATCTCCACCTCCTATCTGGTGGCGGAGATGATCGCCATCCCCCTGAGCGGCTGGCTGAGCCGGGGGCTGAGTGTGCGCCGCTACCTGCTCTGGACCACCGGTGCGTTTATCGCTGCCTCCGTGCTCTGCTCGTTCAGCTGGAACCTCACCAGCATGATCGTCTTCCGGGCGCTGCAAGGCTTCACTGGCGGGGCGCTGATCCCGATGGCCTTCTCCCTCATCGTCACCCTGTTGCCGTTACAGAAGCGGGCCACCGGCATGGCGCTGTTTGGCCTTTGCGCCACCTTCGCCCCCGCCATCGGCCCAACCCTCGGCGGCTGGCTCACCGAGCAGATGTCGTGGCACTACATCTTCTATCTCAACGTGCCGCCAGGATTGCTGGTGATGGCCATGCTGGCCCACGGGCTGGATAAAAAACCGGTGGACTGGGCCGTGATCAAGCGGGTGGATCTCATCGGGATTGTCACCATGGCGCTTGGCCTCGGCTTGCTGGAGGTGGTACTGGAAGAGGGCAACCGGGAAGACTGGTTCGGCTCAAGCTTCATCGTGCGACTGGCGGTCATCTCGGCGGTGGCGCTGGTGTTCTTTGTCATCAGCCAGCTGATCCGCCGTCACCCGCTGGTCAATCTGCGACTGCTGCACAACCCGCGCTTCGCGCTGGCCTGCTTCGCCTATCTGATCCTCGGCATGGCGTTGATGGGCTCCATCTATGTGCTGCCGCTCTACATGACCCAGATCCACAACTACAACGCGCTGGAAATCGGCGAAGTCCTGATGTGGATGGGGCTGCCGCAACTGCTGGTGCTGCCACTGGTGCCCAAACTGACCCACAAGATAGACCCGCGCTATCTGGTGAGCTTCGGCTTCCTGATCTTCGCCGTCAGCTGCTTTATGAACGTCAACATGAGTGCCGACTACGCCGGGCCGCAGCTGATCCAGTCGCTTATCGTGCGGGCGCTGGGGCAGCCCTTCATCATGGTGCCGCTCTCCCTGGTCGCCACCGCCAGCCTGAGCCACGACGAGATCCCCTCCTCCTCGACTCTGCTCAACGTGCTGCGCAACCTGGGTGGTGCGTTCGGTATCGCCATCATTGCGACCCTGCTCGACAACGATACCCGCACCCATGTGCTACAGATTGGCAGCACTCTGGCCGCCAGCAGTATCGAGGGGCAAAACTATCTGCTGCAGCTGGCCCAGAGCATGATGGCGCAGGGTTCAGGCCCCGAGATTGCCCAGCAGCAAGCCCACGCCATACTCGCCAACACCATCAACCGGGAAGCGGCCATCATGGCCTATAACCAGGTGTTCTACATCATGGGGATCTTCCTGCTGGTCGCCAGCGGCCTGATGCTGTTGCTCAAATCCCCCGCCCCACGGGCAGCAGATGCCGAACCGCTAGAGGCGTGAAAAACCGCAGGGCATAAAACGAAAAACGGGCAAGCGCCCGTTTTTCGTTATCTGTTGCCTGCACTCAACCAGAAGACGTTATCCCGCCAGCGACCCTGCAATCAGGAATTGCGCTGCGAAGTAGCTGCTCATCACCCAGGCGCGGGCGTGGGGAAAGGGGCGGCGGAAGCGATCGAGCGCCAGCATGCTGTCGGAGAAGAGGAACATCAGCGCCCCCACCAGAGCGGCGGCCGAACCGGCAGTGAGAGAGGCGTGCCAGGCACCGGCGGCCACCCAGGCCATGCCAATGATCACCAGCATGTAGCAGAAGACCGGGATCCGCATCTCCCCCAGCTTGCCCCACAGCAGGCCAAAAACCATGCCAGCGATCAGCAACAGCAGCAAACCATCCACCAGATTGAGCAACAACGGCCCCTGAGCAAAACCGACGATATAGCAGAGATGCGCGACAAGAAATGCCGCCAACCCCTGAATGAAGCGATCGCTTGGCAGCATCAGCAGCACATCGCCCGCCAGCGAGAGACAAAGGCCGAGCAGGATCCAGGCGTGGGAACCATCGTGGTCATAACTCTGGTAGCCGAACGCCAACGCGATGATAAGCAGCATGGTCAGAGGCTTGCTGATATAGAACTGGCGGCTGTCTGAACCGTAGGCCGCACGGATGTGCCACCAACCTGAAGCGATGATCAAGAAACTCAATAACATGCCCTGCTCCTCACCTGTTGCTCGCAGTCATACGGCAACCGTTTTTATCATGGTGCAGGGTAACAAATTCCCTCCCCCAGTGGCAGGGGTGCTTATCAAATGGGCAGGCTAAGCCTAAAGTCTAATTGCCGCCCCGAGTGGTTCAGGGCATAAGTGACGGGTCTGGAGGATCACCATGGAAGAAGCTATGAAAAACTATCTGCCCGCCATCGATATCATGATGTGCCATCTGGGGATCAGCTTTGAGCAGGCCTGTGAACAACTGGGTCTTAGCCAGCAGGAGCAACAGGCACTGGATCAGTTGCAGCAACAGCAGAGCCAAGCCAACTAAGCCCTCCCGTTATTGGATATCATGATGTGCCATCCGGGGGTTAGCTTTGAGCAGGCCTGTGAACAACTGGGTCTTAGCCAGCAGGAGCAACAGGCACTGGATCAGTTGCAGCAACAGCAGAGCCAAGCCAACTAGCTTGAGTTGAATCATAAATAGAGAAGACCGCCAGCAGGCGGTCTTCTCTTTTAGTCTCTGTGATAACCGGACGGCATCATGCAATACCAGCCAGCAAACGACTCCAGTTGCGTTTACCAGCGATGAAGCCGTCACGCAGGGCCCGGTACTCCAGTTGCAGCTTGAGGCGGTCATAGCGCGCCAGCGCCTTGCGCTTGCGCAGCTCCAGCAGCCGCTTGCGACTGGCGTAATAGTGTTGCAACTGCTGGCTCAGCTTGTCGTACTCCTCCTGCAGCAGCGCCTGCCACAGTTCGCGATCTTCCTGCTTGCGCAACTTGGCTTGTGCCCGTTTCAGCTGCATCTGCAGCCGGGCTTGTTCGATACGCTCCTCCGGCGAGGATCTGAGATCCCCCGCCAGACCGCACCAGGAGGCGAGCCGAATCAACCACTTGGTCGGATCGAACTGCCACCAGTGAATGCCGTTGCGGTAGTCATTCTCGAACAGGTGGTGAAAGTTGTGGTACCCCTCGCCAAAGGTGAAAAAAGCCAGGATGCCGTTATCGCGAGCGGTATTGCGGTCGGTATAGGGCTGACTGCCCCAGATGTGGGCCAGCGAATTGATGAAGAAGGTGGTGTGGTGAGTCATCACCATCCGCAGTACGCCCGCCAACAGCAACATGCCGAGCATATCCCCGTGCCATAGGCCGAGCAGCAGCGGCAGCCCCAGATTGGCAGCCAGCGCCAGCGTCAGATAGTGACGGTGCTGAAACGCGACCACCGGGTTGTTCTGCAGGTCACGCACATTATTGTAATCGCCATAGCGATCTCCTTGATGCTCCCGCAACATCCAGCCGATGTGGGAATACCAGAAGCCGCGCCCCGCGCTGTAGGGGTCTTTATCGTTGTCATCCACATGACGATGGTGACGGCGGTGATCGGCCGACCAGTGCAGGGCAGAATTCTGAAGCGCCAACGCACCGCCGATGGCAAACAACCACTGCAAAGTAGGGTGCGCCTTGTAGGCCTTGTGCGACCAGAGCCGGTGATAGCCTGCGGTGATGGATAGGCCACTCAGGCAGAACAACAACAGGAAACTGGCCCACTGCCAGAGATCGTAACCGTGGCTCATGCCGTACCAGGGCACGACAATCAACGCCACTATCCCGGAGAGGGAGAACAGCAGGGTATTGGTGAAAATAATGGGGGGTCTGGCCATCTCATTGCATCCTTTCAGCGAACAGCTGTTAGCTATTTTCTATGGTGATTTCCTCACGGTCAATGGTAAAAAAGTAGGATACAAACCTGATCCTGAGGCGCCTTCGGGTTATCATTTGTCCTCGTTAAGCTGAAGGTGACTGATTTCGTGGGTATTCGCGCTCAACAAAAAGAAAAAACCCGGCGTACATTGATCGATGCTGCATTCAGCCAACTGTGCGCCAATCGGAGTTTCTCCAATCTCAGCCTGCGGGAAGTCGCTCGCGAAGCGGGTATCGCTCCTACCTCTTTCTATCGCCACTTTCGCGATATGGAGGAGCTGGGCCTGACCCTGGTTGACGAAGGAGGTCTTACCTTGCGCCAACTGATGCGACAGGCACGCCAGCGCATTGCCGGTGGTGGCAGTGTCATCAGCACCTCGGTGCAGACCTTTATGGAGTTCGTCGAGAACAACCCCAACATCTTCCGGCTACTGCTGCGGGAACGCTCCGGCACCTCGGCCGCCTTTCGTCAGGCGGTGGCTCGCGAAATCCAGCACTTTATCGCAGAGCTGACCGATTATCTGGAAGCCACCACAGAAGCACCACGGGAAGATGCCTACATCCAGGCAGAAGCCATGGTCACCATCGTCTTCAGTGCCGGTGCCGATGCACTCGACATGACCAGCGAAGAGTGCCGTGCACTCTCCGATCGCACTATTCGCCAACTGCGGATGATCGCCATGGGCGCCGAGGTACAAAACCAGAAGCGCCGTGAACCTCACCCATGACCACAGGATGGAGAACGACATGCCTGAACAGCTTATGATCCCGAAAAAACCGCTCGCCATGGCCATGCTGATTGGTATCTGTGGCGATGCCTCTCTGGCCGTGCTGACCAACTCGGTTGTGCCTTTCTCCTTCTTTCCGCTGATTGCCCTCTGGCTGGCGGCCTATCAGCTGTTCCAGCACTATCGTCATGAACCCATGGTGGGTAACACCCCCATCTGCACCCTGCTCTGCTTCTTTATCGGTGTCTTCGGCCACTCCGCGCTGCTCAAGGTGCAATACCCGGAGCTTGGCAGCAACTTCTTCTCCCTGATCATGATGCTGCTGTTACTGGCGGCCCTCTCCATCAAGCTCGGCCTGAGCATTGGCAACAAAGAGAAGCGCTGATAAATCGACCGAGTGATGGTAATCAGTTGATAGATAAAGCAAAGAGGCCTTCCCGTCGGGAAGGCCTCTTTGCTTGAACGGTACCTGATTAATCCGGCAATCTCGGTATTCCCAACCTAGCCAAGCTGCTGGGCTTCAAGATCGATGTGCAAATAGAAGAGAGGATGGTCAATATGGAGCTGCCCTGTAGTCAGAAAGCAGCAGAAGCATGATTTGGCCCCCTGTAGAGTCATTCAGATGGCTGTAAATGAAACTGATAAGACACTGATATAGCCAGAAAATGGTAGAAATAGCCCGCTATCTGGCACTCTTACTTGGCAGAGAAAAGCCAGATATTGGCGGTTTAACGCGCTAAAAATACAAAAGCCCGGTCATGGGGCCGGGCTTTGGCGCACGTTCTGGTGTGCAAATCTGGAGGTCACTGGGTAAAGAACGCCCATAGCAAAAAGGCCTTCCCCATCGGGAAGGCCTTCAAATTAGTGGCGGAGCGGACGGGACTCGAACCCGCGACCCCCGGCGTGACAGGCCGGTATTCTAACCGACTGAACTACCGCTCCGCATTCGGTTAGCTTTCGCTAAATCTTCTGCTGCTTCTTTTGAGGTGTCAACCTCGCAGCCAGTGATGTGATTCTTCACATCACCATTTAATTGGGTGCCTGGCAGTGTCCTACTCTCGCATGGCGAATGCCACACTACCATCGGCGCTACCGCGTTTCACTTCTGAGTTCGGCATGGGAT